>JAFZYZ010000122.1 GCA_017615975.1 Clostridia bacterium
GGGTAAAGGTTTTGCAGACCCGTGCCTTACCACTTGGCTATGGCGCCTTGCGAATTTAAGTTTGCCTTAATAAAAAAATGGAGCGGGAAACGAGATTCGAACTCGCGACATTTGCCTTGGCAAGGCAACGCTCTACCACTGAGCCATTCCCGCATAAATATTTGACGATGGTTTTTGGTGGGAACAATAGGGCTCGAACCTATGACCCCCTGCTTGTAAGGCAGATGCTCTCCCAGCTGAGCTATGCTCCCTGATTGCCATCGCTATTGTACTATACCAAATTTGCGACAAAAAATCAAGTGATTTAAATAACATTTTTAATATTTTTTTATTTTTTTTGCAAATTGAGTTTTATTATTTTGTTATGAACGCCAAAAATAAGCCTATACCTGACAAAAAGTTGATTACGCTATTAAAAAACTTGACGGGGTAATTGATTTTAATATATAATATTACAAAATATTTTTAACGGTGAATAGTATGAACGAAGTTATCGCTTCCATTTTAGACGCGGAAAAGAAAGCCGACGAAATAGTAAAATCTTCTCTGGAAAAGTCCAAAGCGGTGCGGCAGGCTGCCGATTCTGACGGGGAAAAGATAAAGAACGGCGCGGTTGCGGTATTTAAGTTGCACCGAGTTTCTGCAATTAAAGAAGCGGAAAAAAAGGCGGCTTCGGAATACGATAAAATATTAGAGGAAGGGAAATCTGCCGCGGATAAGATTTTGGCAGACAGCGCGGATAAAGCAGAATATTTCGCCGATAAAACAGTAAAGAACATAACGGGTTAAGATGTCAGTCGTTTCAATGTCGAAAATGAAACTTATGGGCTTTAACGCGCATAAGGAAAAAATACTCGACGCCCTTTACAGAACGGGCTGCGTGGAACTGTCGGAAACGGAAGAGTTTACCGATACTTTTCGCGTGTGCGACGAAAGTATAGACGCGATTTCTTTAAAGTACGATCTGATCGGTCGCGCCATAGAATTTTACGGGGAAGTCCTTGAAAAATCCAAGGACAAGCCTTATTATCCTAAAAATCCTGAAACCGCTAAAAACCTGTTCGTTTCCTACGAAGATTTTATCCGTTCGTCGGAAAAAGCGGAAACGGGCGAAAGAGAAGGACAAAAGGTGCGGGAATTTACCGAACGCCTGTCCTACTTTAAAGCCGAACGCGCAAAACTTAACAATCTTAACGCCAACTTATTGCCATATCTCGCTGTAAGTGGCAAATTTAGCGATTTTTGCGATACGAAAAGCACTAAAACCTTTTTCGGCACGGTAAAAAAGGATAATATTGCGCCGGTTGCGGAAAGGCTTTCCGAAATTCAGGCGACCGATATGAGCGTGCTTTCCGACGGGCAGATTTCGGTAATTTTAGTAAATTCTTACAACGACTACGCGGACGCAGCACTCGAAATTTTAACCGATTACGAGTTTGCGCCGTGCCCATATAAATTCGACTGTTCGGCAAAGGAAAAAGCGGCGGAAATAGCGACTGAACTTAACGGCTTGGACTTAAAAGAAGAAGAAATATATAAAACCGTGTGCGAAAACGCCGCCGTTATCAAAGACCTTAAAATTCTTTACGATTATTACGGCTTTATGCTGGAAAAGAAACGGCAGGCGGAAAACTTTTCCTGCACGGCTTCCACCTTTATATTAGAAGGTTTCGTGCCGACGGAAAAGGCGGAACAGGTTAAAAGCGCCGTCAGTATGGTTTCGGACGCGACTTTTATCGAATTTTCAACGCCTGATAAAAGCGAGACCGTGCCTACGCTTCTTAAAAATAATTTTGCGGTGCGGCAGACGGAATTTATTACCGATATGTATTCCGCGCCTAATTATAGGGAAACAGACCCGAACAAAGCGGTGTTTTTCTTCTTTATGCTGTTTATGGGCGTTATAATGGCGGATATCGGCTACGGCGTTATTATGGTTGCGCTGGGGCTGTTTTTGGCGGGCAGAATAAAAATAGACAACGGCACGAGAAGGCTTTGGTACAATATCGCAATCGGCGGTATTTTCGCAATACTTTTCGGCGTACTGTTCAACTCGCTTTTCGGCGTGTCGGTACTGCCGTTCACGCTTTTGCCAAGTCCCGTGCCGAGTGAAGGCGGGCAAACGGGGCTTATGACCATACTTTTATGCTGCCTTGCTCTCGGTGTTTTGCAGATTGCTTTCGGGTACTTTATGAAAGCGCTTAACCTGTTTAAATCGGGCGATATCGTCGGGGGAATATTCGACGGGCTTTGTTGGGTATTGTTCTTTATAGGGTTCGTGTTCGCGTCCTTTAATTTCCTTATAGATTACCTTATGGCGGACGCTTACGCCACTATGGACGAAGGGGTTAAAAACTTTTTCGACACCGCGGCTATGCCCGGGCTTATAGTTATGCTTTCCGCACTTTTTATTGCGGCGGCTACCGCAGGTCGTGCGGAAAAAGGTTTCGGCAAGGTTAGCAAAGGTTTCGGCTCGATATACGGGTTGATAAATATTTTCAGCGATATTTTGAGTTATGCGCGTCTTTTCGGGCTTATGCTTTCTGGTATGATAATCGCTAAAACCTTTAACGATATCGGCACGGGGCTGTTCGAAAGCGGCGTTATAGGATACCTTTTCGGCGGAGTGGTGATTTTAATAGGTCATACTTTCAACCTTGCCATGGGCGTTCTCGGCGCGTATATTCACGACAGTAGGTTGCAGTATATCGAGTTTTTCGGAAAATTCTACACGGGCGAAGGCAGTAAGTTTGCGCCTATCGGTTCAGATATGAAATACGTTTACGTCGTAAAATAACGGCGTATTAGTAGATAAATAAGTAAAAAATTAAAACTTTTCTGTTTTACGGAGGTTGTTATGTCAGGAGAAGCATTAGCGGTTTTAGGGCTTGCCATCTGCGCGGGATTTTGCGGCGCGGGTTCGGCAATAGGTCTGTATTTTACCGGTTCGGCGGCGAGCGGCGTGCTTGCGGAAGAGCCTAAAAAATTCAGCAAGGTTCTTATTTTAGTCGTTCTGCCCGCAACGCAGGGTATTTACGGTTTCGTTTTTGCCATTTTAGGGTTAAGCGGAATAACCGACGGTATGACGGCTATAGCGGGCGCTAAGATTTTCGGCGCGGCGATGCCTTTGGCAATCACGGGGCTTATTTCGGGAATCGCGCAGGGTAAAACCGCTGTCGGCGGTATTTACGCGGTTGCGAAGAACGAAAAATTATCCGGTAAACTTATACTGTTCCCCGCAATGGTTGAAACTTACGCTATTTTAGGGCTTGTTGTTTCCATACTGTTATTATCGTAATAATAGGTTAGTATATGGACGGAAAAGAAGCGATAATCGCTAAGATAATAGAAACTGCCGAAAAAAAGGCGCAGGAAAACTTACAGGCTGCGGAAAATTACGCCGTTTCAGTTAAAGCGCAGGCGGAAGAGTGGGCGAAATCCTATTCCGACGCACAGGAAAAGGCGTTGAAAAACGAAACGGCGGAAATAGTCGCGCGGCGTAAAATCGTCGCGGGGCTGGACGTAAGGAAAGTGTTGCTTAAAGCCAAGCAGGACGTTATAAACGATATTTACGCCCGTGCCGAACAGAAACTTTGCAAAATCGGCAAGAAGGCATACCTTAATCTGGTTCTTGCAAAGATAGAAGAGTTTGCAGACGAAGGCGATCAAGTGGTTTTATCCTGCGACGGCGTTATTTCCGAAAAAGATATTTCGGACAGCGCGGTGTTTAAGAACAAAAAACTTGCCGTCAGCAAAACGCGCGGCGAGTTTTGCGGCGGGGTAATGCTGATAGGTAAAACCTGCGATAAAAACCTTACTTTCCACGAAATAATCGCGGCGGAAAAGGAAAAAACCGCCTCTCTTTTAGCAAAAGAAATATTCGGGTGATATATGGCAAGCGTTTTGTATTCGAGTGCGAGAGCCGTCGTTATGGAAAAAACCCTTTTAGGCGAAGACAGGCTTAAAAGAATGGTGGA
>JAFZYZ010000012.1 GCA_017615975.1 Clostridia bacterium
GCATTTTGCCCGCCGCCTTTTTTACCACCTATCCCCTTATAGGAGACACAAGTTTTTAATTTATTTCTTTTTTACGAGAACTTTCTTAAGGCGCGCAAATCTCGGAAGTCCGTCTTCTTTCGGACATTCGGGATCGCCCTGAATAAGCGGCAACGCGTATTTAACGAATTCTTCGGAAATGCCCGTGCCGTTGTTGGTTATCCATTCTAAAGGTACTGTCTTTTCGGTATTCGCCGCAAGTTCCAAAGGAAGAAGTTTATATTCGCACTCGTACTTATCGCCCGCTTTTCTCGCGTAGCAGACCATTTTATCCGTTTCGCCGCTAACCGCCGCTTTAACTGCCGCTTTGCCTGCGCCGAAAGTTTCTTCTATATCCGTTTTGCTTGCGCAATGCGCCGCGCAACGCTGCATAAGCGAAAGTTCGATAGCGCGCGTCTTTACACCCGTCTTTTCCTTTACGATATTAGCAAGGTTCGCCGCTACGCCGCCGAGTTGCGCGTGGCCGAAACTGTCCCTTGCGCCCGCCTTACCTAAAACTTCGCCGATAAGAATGCCGTCTTTATCGTGAATACCTTCGGACAGACACACGATACATTTATTATTGTTTTTAGCGAGTACGCCTTTTACGTCTTCTACGAATTTATCCACGTCGAAAGCAACTTCGGGAAGATAGATTAAATCCGCGCCGTAGCCTTTGGCGTTAGCAAGTGCCGCGGAAGCGGTAAGCCAACCTGCGTTTCTGCCCATCGCTTCGATTATACATACCATACCGGTATCGTAAACTTTCGCGTCGAGATTGATTTCCATAATAGTCGTAGCGATAAATTTCGCCGCGCTGGCAAATCCGGGACAATGGTCCGTACCGTAAAGGTCGTTATCTATGGTCTTCGGAACGCCGATTACGTTGATATCGTAGCCCGACTTCGCCATATACTTGCTTATCTTATTGCAGGTATCCATACTGTCGTTGCCGCCGTTGTAGAAGAAATACCTTACGTCGTACTTTTTGAATACTTCTAAAAGTCTCTTATAGTCGGTATCGTCAACGTCCGCGTCTTTAAGTTTATACCTAACGGAACCCATAGCCGAAGACGGTGTGTTTTTAAGTAAAAGAAGTTCTTTTTCGTCTTCTTTACCTATATCGTACATCTCTTCGTTAAGAATACCGCGGATGCCGTGCGCAGCACCGTAAACAGCGGTTATCGCGTCAGAGTGTAAGCCTTCTAAAAATACGCCCGCCGCCGATGAATTGATGACCGAAGTCGGTCCGCCAGATTGCGCGAATATAAGCGCGCCTTTTAATCCTTTCATTGTATATTTCTCCTTAAAAATTTTATCTCGTTTAAAAAATCTTTTACAAACTCAAAACATGCGCTATATCGTAAAGCCGTTTATCGAACTTCTTGCCGCCTTTTTCCACGTCGGCAAACGGTACGGTTATTACCTTATTTTCCTTTATGCCGATAGCGCAACTATCGCCGTCCGCCTTTAAGATTTCCACCGCTTTATAGCCGAACCGCGCAGCCAAAATTCTGTCCGCCATATTCGGCGAACCGCCGCGCTGGATATACCCGAAGTTGGTGATTTTAACGCTTATGCCGCTTTTTTCCTGAATATACGCCGCTATCTCGTCCCTATCGCCCGCGCCTTCCGCCAAAATAATCATATTAGAAGTTTTACCGCGCAGATAACTCTTCTTTATAGAAGACGCTATATCGTCGAGATTATAGGGAATTTCGGGCACTAACACGTATTCCGCGCCGCCAGCAACACCCGCGTAAAGCGCTATGTCGCCGCAAGCCCTGCCCATAACTTCCAAAAGACAAACCCTATCGTGCGAGTGCATGGTGTCGCGCAGATTGTTTATCGCCCACAGCACCGAATTGACTGCGGTATCGAACCCCACGGTGTAATCGGTATAGGACAAATCGTTGTCGATAGTCCCCGGTATTCCCACGACTTTTATGCCGAAGTTTTCCGAAAGGGCTTTCGCGCCGCGGAAAGTACCGTCGCCGCCGATTACCACGAGTCCTTCTATGCCGTAAGCGGACAGCGCGTCCGCCGCGCGGCGCTGGACTTCTATATCCTTAAATTCGGGGCAACGGGCGGTTCTTAAAAAAGTGCCGCCCTTATGAATCATATCGGAAACGGAACGAGTGCCAAGACGGGTTATTTCGCCTTTGATAAGCCCCGCGTAGCCACGTTCCACGCCGTAAATATCCATATGATTGTTAAGCGCGGTTCTTACTACCGCCCTTATGCACGCGTTCATACCCGGCGCGTCGCCGCCGCTCGTCAAAACTGCTATCCTTTCCATATTTCTACCCTGAAAAAAGTTTTATTTAAATTATTTTTTTCACCAGAAATTATTTTAACACATTACCCGAATTTTGGCTATTTTTTTTAAATAGAATTTATATTTTTTTCTTAAAAAATACGATATTATTTTCAGGAAGTTCGCCGCGCAGTTCAAGGGTTAACCCTTCGCAACGCCTTACCGAACAATGCGCGTCGTATTTTTTGCCGTCTATAGCCATATATACGGGTATTTCGCCCGCATAAGACGCTAAAATATCGAAAATCCTGTCTAGTTTAGCGTCGTCCTTTCCGTCCATTATAAGCGCAAGATACTCCCGTTCGCCGCCGGCGGGTTTTTCCACAGGTTTTACGTCCATCTTGGAAATCTTATCCACGTTGACCGTAGCCGTGTCGTCTTTTATCCGTATTCTGCCCGATATTTCCACGAGTTCGTCGTCCACGATAAACTCACGCGCGTCAGACAGCGTTTTGGGGAAAAGCGTACATTCCACCGAACCGTCCAGATCTTCCACCGTGATAAAGCCCATAGAACCGCCCGCTTTCGTCGTTATCTTTTCCACGGCGGTGATTATGCCGCCGAAATACACTCTGTCTCCGTCCTGTACGGAAGTGAACGTTCTCTTTACCTGCGGTTCTTCTCCGTCCGCCTCTATTATCTCTTCGTCGTACTCGTTAAGTTTCGCGGTGGAGAAATTGAACTTCTTAAACACTTCCCTGTAATCTGACAAGGGGTGTCCCGTTATGTACGCGCCGCACACTTCCTTTTCCTTTAACAGTTTGCTCTTGGAATCGAATTCCGCTATGTCGGGATAGTTTATTTCCAACCTGTCGAAATCTTTAAGCACCGTCTCGAACATTGAAATCTGACTACTTAACCTGTTCTTATTGCGTTCCTGCACTCTGTCAAGATAATCGGCGAACACTTCTATAAGTTGCGAACGCTTTTTGCCCATAGAGTCGAACGCCCCCGCGTAGATAAGGTTCTCTATCATACGCTTGTTGACGTTAAAGCCGGACGCCCGTTCGATAAAGTCTTCAAAATCTGCGAATTTTCCGTTTTTCCGTCTGTCTTCTATTATGTCCGAAATAAGCCCTACGCCTATATTCTTTATCGCGCCCAGCCCGTAGCGGATTTTGCCGTCCTTTACCGAGAACAGCGCTTCCGACTCGTTTATGTCGGGCGGCAGCATCTCTATCCCTTCGCTACGCGCGTAAAAGGCGTAGTGTTTTACTTCGTCCGTCTTGGTTATGCGGTTATTTAAGATCGCCGTTAAGAACTCCGGTTCGTAATAGGTTTTAAGATACGCCGTCTGGTAGGTTATGACCGAGTACGCCGCGGCGTGCGATTTATTGAACGCGTATTTTGCAAAGTCCTTCATCTGCGACCAGACTATCCGCGCAACCTTTTCGGGCACGCCGCGCTTTATACAGCCGTCTATCGCGCGGCTTACCTTGCCGTGTGCGTCCACGGTTTCGGGCTTGCCGTTTATAAAGATTTCTTCTTCCTTTGCCATCTCTTCGACTTTCTTCTTGCCCATCATACGGCGAACCATATCCGCCTGCCCCAGAGTGTAGCCCGCAAGTTCCTGAACTATTTTCATAACCTGTTCCTGATACACTATGCAGCCGTAAGTCTGTTCGAGAATGGGTTTAAGCAAGGGGTGCAAAAACACTATCTTATCGGGGTTATGCTTACTCTCCACGAACTTCGGTATGGATTCCATAGGTCCCGGGCGGTATAAGGACACCGCCGCGATTATATCTTCCAAACAGTTCGGTTTTAGGTCTTTAAGGAACTTCTTGAACCCCGGCGACTCTATCTGGAATATCGCTTCGGTATTGCCGCTGGATATAAGTTCGTACACCTTTTGGTCGTCGTAGCACCTGTCCGAAAAGTCCACCGTCTTGCCGTAATTTGCCTTGACGTATTCGGCGCAGCGCTTGATATCCGATAAGTTGACAAGCCCCAAAAAGTCCATTTTAAGAAAGCCCAAATGCTCTAATTCCACGCCCGTGTACTGACTGGTTATGTCTTCCACCCCGCTGGTGCGCGAAAGCGGCATATGTCTTTCCAGAACGTCGTGTCCGATTATTACGCCGCACGCGTGTATGCCGCTCTGTCTCGGCGTATCTTCAAGGCGCATCGCTATATCGGCAACCCGTTTTATGTCGGGGTTGCCCTTGTACATCTCCACGAGTTCATTGACGGCGAAGTGTTCCGAAGTTAACCCTTCTTTCTGTTCCTTTTCGTTTGGATTATAGAATCCGAACACCTTTTGCAGTACGAAAGGTCTTTTTATCTCCACTTCCTTGCCGAGTTTGTTCTGTTTTACGGGGATTGCCTTGGTTATCTTGTCGCAGTCGGAATAAGATACGCCAAGCACCCTACCCACGTCCTTTATGGCGTTCTTTGCCGCCATCGTGCCGAAAGTGATTATTCGGCAAACGTGATCGTCGCCGTACTTTCCACGCACGTAGTTTATAACTTCCTCACGCCTGCTGTCTTCAAAGTCCACGTCAAAGTCGGGCGCGGAAACGCGTTCGGCATTTAAAAAGCGTTCGAAATACAGGTCGTATTTTAAGGGATCTATGTCGGTTATGCCTATTAAAAACGCCACGATAGAACCCGCGCCGCTACCGCGCCCGGGGCCTACCGATATATCCATATTGCGCGCGGCGTTAATGTAATCCCACACGATAAGGAAGTATTCTACGAACCCCTGCTTTTCGATTACGGCAAGTTCGCTTTCTATTCTTTCACGGATTTCGGGCGTTTCCTTTCCGTACTTTTCTTTTATGCCCTTATCTATAAGTTTGCGTATATACTCTATGGGCGTTTCGCCGGTGTCCGGAATATATTTCGGGAACATATAATGCCCGTAGGTAAACCCGAAATTACACTTTTCGGCAATCTCCAAAGTGGTGTCAAGCGCGTCCGCGTCGTTCGGGAACAGCGCCGCCATCTCTTCGTAAGTTTTAAGGTAATACTCGTCAGATGAAAACCGCATACGGTTAGGATCGTCGTAGCGACTTTGCGTCTGCACGCACAACAATACGTCGTGCGGAGTGGCGTCGCTTTTATCTATGTAATGCACGTCGTTGGTCGCAACCGTCTTTATTCCGTACTTTTTGGAATACACGCGAAGATACTGATTGACTTCCAACTCTTCCTTTAATCCGTGATTCTGCATTTCCAGATAGAAGTCGTCTTTAAATACTTCTTTGAACCACCTGATAAGGCTTTCCGCCTTTTCGTAATTGCCGTGCAAAATCGCCTGCGGGATATCCCCCGCCACGCACGCCGAAAGGCAGATAAGCCCCTCGCTGTATTTTTTCAGCGTTTCTAAGTCTATTCTCGGCTTATAATAGAACCCGTCGCGGAAAGCGATGGCGTTAAGCCGCGCTATATTCTTATATCCCTGTTCGTCTTTGACTAAAAGTATAAGGTGGCGGCGATCCTTGTCGTCACCGCTGGAAACCATTTTACTTTTCTGCCGCAAATCGTCGCAGACGTAGAACTCCGTACCGAATATCGGCTTTACGGTGTTTTTGCCCTGTTTTTTCGCCTTTTCGTTATATGCCACGCACGCGTCGTAAAACGCCACCGCACCGTACATATTGCCGTGGTCGGTCATAGCGATTGCGGGCATATTAAGTTCCGCCGCTTTCTTTATCGCAAGCGGTATTGTCGCAAGCCCGTCTAAAAGGCTGTATTCGGTATGAAGATGTAAATGTACGAAAGGTTTTGACATAATTATCCTTTTGAGTTTCAGTTATTCTCTATTGTTCTCTATTGTTCGGCAGCCGCGATTTCCGCGAGTTTGCGCAAACGGTGATTTAAGCAACTCTTGGTTATGGAAAGCCGTGCGGCAAGTTCTGACAGCGTGTCGTCCGCGTATTCTTTCCGCGCCATAGCCGTCGCTTTAAGTTCGGGCTTTAAAAAGTCCAGTCCGCGCGCATTTTCTATTCTGTCTATCGCGCGTATTATCTTCTCCTGCGCTTCTATCTGGCGGTTCACGTTGCCAAGGTCGCAGTTTTTGCGGCGGTTGGAAACGTTAAGTATTTCCCGTTCTATCATCAGGTCGGTAAGTTTTAACACCGACACGGGCGCGGGCAAAAAGGCTATAAAATCCTTTATCTCCTCCGCACTTTTGATGTACAGAATATAATCGTCCTTGCGCCGCGTTATGTTGCTTTTTATTCCGCGGCGGAACAGTTCCGTAGCCGTAAGTTCCGCGGTCGCCGCGTGCGAAAAAGAAAGTTCCAAGTGATAGCCCGTTTTGGAATTACCCGTACCGCTTGGCACGGTACAACTGCCCGCGCTTACGAACAGCCCGCGTATAAACGCCTTAAAACAGCACTCTCTACCTGTAATGTCGCCGAAAAAACCCGACACTTCGCTGCCGCCGCCGTTTAAATCCTTTAATATGCCGAGTTCTTTAAGCGTCCTGTCCGCTTCATTACCCGTTATTATTATCTCGAAAACTTTCCTGCGGTTAAGCCTGTCTTCCGCAACGGAGATTTCCCGTATGTCGAACCCGAACAACTCCGCCACAAGTTCCGAAACGGCTATCGCGCGCTTTTCGCCGGATATCTTAAACGATAAGCCGTAGCCGTCTTCCCCTTCGAACAGCACGCCGTTGCCGCGGACAAGCCCCGCCAAAAACGCCTTTTTACAATGCTTTTCCTTTAAGGGCTTGGAAAAAATCTCTTCCTTTACACTCTCGCCGAAGTTCATCTGCCCGCCGCCCCCTTGAATTCCGCAAAACGGAATTTCGGCAGTCTGCCGTCGATATTGTCTATGCGGGATAGGTCTATATCCACCCTTTTAAGCGTCTCTTCGATAAGCGAAATCTCGCCCACTCTCGCCGCAGAGTGCGCGTCAGAACTTATTATAAACCGTGCGTCGGTTTTTGCGACTTTATATAGTTCTTCGTCTGTCATATGCACTTTTTTGGCGTTAAGTTCTATGTAAGTACCGTAATCCGCCGCCGCTTTTGCAACTTCATACGCGTCCGCAAAACAGTAGAAATTAAGGTGCGTTATAGCGTCCACGGGGCGGGTTTTTATAAGGTTTATAAAAGTCTTGGTGTTGGTCTTTATAAGCGAAGCGGACGGCTTGTCCTTTTTTAAGTACGCGGTAAACATATTCGGCGTAAACAACTTAAAAAACGCCGTCGGGTGAAACAGCACGAATTTATGAAACCCCGCCAAAAACAAGTCGAACTTATCGTACCTGTTTTCTTTTAAATCGGTCGCGCCGTCAAGACCTATAAGGTTAGATTCTATACCTAAAAGCGTCTTTACGCCCAACTCTTTTTCCGCCTGCGTGCAAAGTTCGCGCATTACGGGCAACTTTCTCTTGCGAAGCCCGAACGCGGGATGAGAAAAACCGTGGTCGGTTATGCCTATTTCTTTAAGCCCCTTATCCGCCGCAGCCTTAACGTTGTCGTATATCGTCCCCTTGCCGTGCGAAAATACGGTATGAGTATGGTAATCCGCCGTAAGTAGCATTAAAACTCTCCTAAATACTCCACTTCTTCTTTAAGGCGTACGCCGAATTTGCGGAAAACGGTTCTCTTGATTTTCGCTATCAACGAAAACACGTCGCGCGCCTTTGCGCCGTCTTTTGCAATAATAAAATTAGCGTGCTTTTCGGAAACCTGCGCGCCGCCTACAGCCGCGCCTTTAAGCCCCGCACTCTCTATAAGCCGCCCCGCGAAATCCCCCGCGGGGTTTTCGAAAACCGAACCGCAGGTTCTGCCGCTTGGCTGCGTTTCCCATCTCTTTGCACAAAAATCGTCTTTTACCGCCGTCTTGCGCTTGGGAAAACGGAATTTTGCCGAAATTATAAATTCCCCGCTCGCTTTAAAGACACTCGTTCTGTAATTAAAGCCGCACTCGTCCTTTTTGCGCCGAACAATCTCGCCGTTAACCACACTCGTTATCTCGTAAAGATAATCGGACACCGAATAACCGAACGCCCCCGCGTTCATAGCCAGCGCGCCGCCGACCGTCGCGGGAATACCGATAAGCCCTTCCGCCCCCGTGCGCCCCGCGCCCGATACGAAGTGTACGAACTTATTAAGCGGCGTACCGCAAAGCGCGATTATTTCGCCCTTATCAAGCAACACGCCGTTCAGATTTCTAGTGCAGACGATAAGTCCTTGAAACCCCGCGTCCGACACTAAAAGATTAGTTCCGTTGCCAACGATCTTATACGGCACTTTGAACTTTTCCGCAAGCGCAATGCACTCTATAGCGGCGTGCGCGCTTTCGGGGCAAGCGTAATATTTTGCGTTTCCGCCCACTCCAAGCGAAGTTTTGGCGGACATATTTTCATTTTCCGTGAAGTGTATATCGGGTATCTGCCTGAAAAGTCGGACTATGCCCATATATCTCCTTTTATATTTTACTATATTTAAAAGTATTTTTCAAGTTTTCAAGCCAAACTGACGAGTTTTTTTATTTCGCTTAAACTTCCGCCGTCGCCCGTCGCCGCGGAAAGCCCGTATCCCCTGACGGTTTCCATAATTTCCTTGGAAGTAAACGCCGACAGCGCCGTTTTTATTGGGGCTTTTTGCATAGCAGAAAGGTCGGGGCTGTCGTATTCCACCGAAGTATAACAACTGAACATACCTATTTTATATAATTGTCGCTGCACTTCGCGGGAAATAAGATAGTCTGCAAATTTACGCGCGTATTCGGCTTTTACCGCGTCGCTTGCCATTACCGAAATATACTGATATAAATCGCCGTAGCCGTCAAGCGGTTCCGTAGTAAAGTCCATAGCGCGGGATATCAACCTGTGTATATCCCGCTGCGTGCCTAAAAGCCGTTCTGTTTTACCTTGCGTGAACTTAACGTAAGCGTTCATAGGCGAAAGAATTTCTATATCTTCCGCGTTAAGCGCAGGTTTTCCCGACAGCGCGTAGGCTAAAAGCGGGTTGGTAAATTCCCCTTGAGACACGAGAAGTTTTTTCGACGAGTTTTTGTCCGCCGCATAGTCGGGATTTTTTATTATGCAGTAGCCGCCCCTTGCCCAAGCATAAGCGTAAGTTTCGCCGTTATACTTTCCAAGCGCGCTTTCGGTTTTGCCAAGCGGGCGCAGGTTTTTTATTTCCACACCCGCCCCGTAAGAGATAAGGTCTGGAAATCTGCCTTCCGTAAAAGCCTGTTCCGCACTTTCCGCGCTATGTTCTATCACCATAACGAGAACGCCTTGGTACCGTTTTTCAAAGCCGCGGCTTACGGACAGCAAGAACTGTTTGCGCGAACCGACTCCGCCTTCAAAGGTATCTATATGCCACAGGGTTAGTATGCCCTTATATTTTAAAGACGATACTTTAAGCCCGTTATCCGCTATGCCGTTTTTGCCGAACGCCACGGTGAACACCGCCGCAAAAATCAGAATAAGCGCGGCGATTATCCTTTTTATTTTCATAATAAAAATATATTACCGCACCTTACAATTTATAATCTTTGCACGGAAAAAGGCCTACGCCTTTATTAGCGTAAGCCTTTTTAATGAAAATATTCCTAACTACAGCGTAAGCGCGGTGCGTTTAGGCCCTACCGTAGCGTAAGACGCCGTTTCTAAATCGAAAAACTCGTGAATTACCGCCGCCACGTCTTTTTCCGTTATGTCCGAAATACTCTTTAACCTATCGTTAAAATCGAACAGCGCGTCGTTAAACAGCGCGTACCTGCCGTAAAGTTGCATTTGCCCCGACACGCTTTCCTGTCCTAAAACGAGCGAACTTTTAAGTTGTTCCTTGCCGCGTAAGAACTCCCGTTCGGTTATCCCGTTTTCTCGGAATTTTCTTATCTCGTCGGCGATAGCGCGGAAAGCCAAATCCCTACTCGCGGTGTTTACGCCGGCGTACACTTCAATAACGCCCGTTTCCCTATAACAGGACAGATAGGAATACACGCTATAACAAAGCCCTAAATCTTCGCGGATTTTCTGGAACAGCCTGCTGCTCATACCGCCGCCCAAAACGATATTCGCTATATTAAGCGCGTCGCGCCGAGGGTCGCTTAAAGATATTCCGCGCATACATAGCCCTATATGCGACTGTTCTATCTTTTTGATTTTTTTAAGGCTTACGGGCGCTGCCGATTCAGTAGGTTTCTGCGCCGCGCTTTTAAGCCGCGTAAAGTACGGAACGAAATATTTTTCCACCAACTCTTCCGCTTCCTTACCGTTTACGTTGCCCGCAATGGTTATTACCACGTTATCCGCCGTGTAATACTTGTCCATATAGGCTTTAACCTTTTCACGGTTAAAGGAACGCACGTTCTTCGCGCTGCCGAGTATGGTCTGCCCAAGCCCCGCGCCGCCGAAATAACTTTCGGCAAGTAAATCGAGACACAAATCTTCCGGCGTATCTTCACTCATATTGATCTCTTCTATTATAACGCCCTTTTCCTTGGCAAGTTCCGCCTTGTCGAAAACCGAATTAAAGAATATATCCGAAAGAATATCCAGAGAGTCTTCCAGATGTTCTTTCGTGGAGTGGGTATAGTAGCAGGTCATCTGCTTTGAAGTATAAGCGTTTATCTGCCCGCCCGTTCTGTCCACAAAATCGCTTATCTCAAACGCCGAACGCTTTTTTGTGCCCTTAAATACCGTGTGTTCGATAAAGTGCGAAACGCCGTTCTCTTCCGCGCTTTCGTTGGCGCTGCCCGTCTTTACCATAACACCGCAGGCGACGGACAAAAGTCCTTTCATCTCCGCCACGACGAGTTTTAAGCCGTTGTCAAAAGTCTTTAATTTGTTCATGGTTCTCCGTTTATCAGGGCGATATTACCGCCCTTTAACTATTCTGTGTGTTTTTCAGGGAAATATTTTCGCCGACGGGAACGGGGTTTAACCCCTTATCCCTGCAATAGGCGATAATATCGGGCAAAGCGTTTAAGGTATGCTCTTTCGGGTGCATAAGGATCAGATCCCCGCCCGTAAGATTCTTGGTCGCCCTTGAAACTATCTTCGCTTTGTCCTTATCCCGCCAGTCTATAGTGTCCTTAGACCACATTATAACCTTATACCCCAAATCGGTAGCCGCCTGCAATGTCGCCGCCGAATAACTGCCAGACGGCGGTGCGAACAGTTTAAGTTCCGCCCCGCAAAGTGCCTTTACTATAACGCCGGTAAGATATATTTCTTCTTTATTCTTAGCGTAATCGAGGTTAGCGTGGTCTTTATGAAAATAGCCGTGGTTTGCAAGTTCGTGCCCGCTTTCCACAATCCTATTTAATGTCTTGCCGTTGTCGTCCGCCCAGCACCCGCCCACGAAAAAGGTGGCTTTAATATCGTTTTCGTTTAAGAGATCGACTATTTTTTCCACGACGGCGGCATTTTCGTACACGTTGAACATAAACGACACTTTATCCGTGCCACGCACGCCGCTGTACACTGCGGAAATTTCCGTGCCGCCGTATATCGGCATAGCCTTCTGTGGTAAAAACCCGACGGCGAACACCACGGTAAACGCCGCGACTAAAATCGTGTTGGTTATTAAGGAAATTTTACGCCTTGTTGCTTTCATAGAACACCCCTTTTTAGGATATTCTATGCCACGCGCCCCGCTAAAAGAACAAACCCGCTATACCTTGGGGTACGGCGGGCTTTGAACCTTAAATTTTTTATTATCAGTCTTTTACGATTTCCAGAAGTTTAAGGTCTATGCCTTTTTCGCTTATCTTTATGATTTCGACTTTGGCTTTATCACCTATATTTATAACTTCTTCCACGTTGTTTATGCGTTTATCGGAAAGGCGGGAAATATGAATAAGTCCGTCTTTACCGGGTGCAAGTTCGCAGAACGCACCGACTTTGGGTAAAATTCTCACGACTTCGGCTATGAACATATCGCCCACTTCGGGATCTTTCGCGATGGAAAGAACGATGGCTTTCGCGCGTTCCGCCTGCGCGATATCGCCGTAAGTTGCGATATGCACCGCACCGTCTTCTTCGATATCGATTTTAACGCCCGTCTCTTCGATAATCTTGTTGATGACTTTGCCCTGTTTTCCGACGACGTCGCCGATCTTATCGACGGGGATATTGAAGGAAATAATCTTGGGCGCGTAGGGTGAAAGTTCGGGCGCGACTTCGGGCACGCATTCAAGCATCTTGCTTAAAATGAACTTTCTGCCTTCGTTCGCCTGATTTATAGCCGTGTGCATTATCTCTTCGGAAATGCCTTTAATCTTTATATCCATCTGGATAGCGGTGATACCCTTTTCAGTGCCCGCCACCTTAAAGTCCATATCGCCAAGGAAGTCTTCAAGTCCCTGAATATCGGTCAAAACTCTGAATTCGCCCGTTTCGGCGTTCTTGATAAGTCCCATAGCAACGCCAGCAACGGGTGCTTTAATGGGAACGCCCGCGTCCATAAGCGCCATAGTAGAACCGCATACCGACGCCATCGACGAAGAACCGTTGGACGACATAATGTCGTTTACTACCCTTATAGCGTAGGGGAATTCTTCTTCCGACGGAATTACAGGGATAAGCGCTCTTTCCGCAAGCGCGCCGTGTCCTATTTCGCGGCGACCGGGCGATCTTAACGCCTTTGCTTCGCCCGTGCAGTAGCCGGGGAAATTATACTGATGCATATAGCGTTTCTTATCTTCTTCGTCCAGACCCTCAAGTTTCTGCGCTTCGTCAAGCATACCCAAAGTACAGGTAGTTAAAGTCTGCGTCTGTCCTCTCGTGAACACGGCAGAACCGTGAACGCGCGGCAGCACGCTTCTTTCGCACCAGATAGGACGGACTTCCTTTAAGCCCCTGCCGTCGGGACGGATGCCCTTATCGAAAATTTTAGCGCGGATTTTTTCTTTGGTTATATAATAAAGGCTGTCCTTTATTTCCTTTTCCTTGCCGGCGTAAATTTCGGCAAAGTGCGCGAGGGTGTCTTTTTCCACCGCGTCCTGTCCCGCCTGACGCACGCTTCTGTCGAAGGTGTCGAGTGCCGCGTCGAGTTTAGCGCCCGCGTATTCTCTTACCGCCGCGTCTAAGTCGGCGGGAATCTGATAGAGTTCTATTTCCTTTTTGGGTTTGCCGCAAGCGGGAACGATTTCTTCCGCTATGAATTTACATATCTTTTTGATTTCTTCGTGCCCGAACATAATCGCGCCGACCATTTCTTCGTTAGACACTTCGTTTGCGCCCGCTTCTATCATAAGGATGGCGTCAGCAGTACCCGCAAGATTTAAGTGTATGGAAGAAACCGCGCGCTGATTTAAATCGGGGTTAATGACGTACTGCCCGTCCACGAGCCCTACGACTACCGAACCCGTAGGACCTGCCCACGGAATATCGGACACCGCAAGCGCGATGGAACTGCCTATCATAGCAAGCGGTTCGGGTTGAATATCCGGTTCGACGGAAAGCGCCTGCGCGATAACCACCACGTCGTTATAAAGCCCTTTCGGGAAAAGGGGGCGCAAAGGACGGTCTATTAAGCGCGAAGTCAAAATCGCCTTGTCGCTGGCACGCCCTTCTCTCTTTTTGAACCCGCCGGGGATTTTACCGACGGAATACATTTTCTCTTCGTAATCTACCTGCAACGGGAAAAAGTCCATACCTTCTCTCGGCGTGGGCGACATACAGACGGATACCATAACCGCCGTTTCGCCGCTGCGTACGACGCACGCGCCGTTCGCCTGTTCTGCGTACTTGCCTATTTCCACCGCGACTTCTCTGCCGCCGACGGTAGTCTTGAATACTTTGCAATCTTTCATTTTAATCTTCTCTCCTTGTCTCTGTACTCTGATTATTTTTACGCGGCAAAACACCGTAATGCCGCACTTCGGTTTCTTAAAACTTTCCCCTTTTTACCATAAAAAAGGGCGACGAAAAAAGCCGCCCCTAAAAACACTTATTTTCTTAATTCAAGGTCTGCGATTATCTTTCTGTATCTTTCGATATCGATTTCCTGCAGATACTTTAATAAACTTCTGCGTTCGCCGACCATCTTCATAAGTCCCCTGCGGGAATGATTGTCGTTTTTATTAGCCGAAAGATGTTCGTTCAAATGATTGATTCTTTCGGTTAAAAGCGCGATCTGAACTTCCGCGCTGCCCGTATCGCCGTCGTGTCTGGCGAATTTCGCTATAATCTCGTTCTTTTTTGCTTTGTCCATTTTTATTTTACCTCCTGTAAATGGAATAATTCGCTGTCGCCAAAGCGTCGGGGGGAGAATCCCTACACCTTGTTCGAAGCACCAAGCCTTTCTATTATACTAAACTTTATCGCTTTTGTAAACTGTTTTATAAAACATATTTACCTTTTATTGCCCTTTTTATCCTAATAATTGCTCTTTTTTACTCATTATCTCGTCAATTTTATTAAGATAGGTCTTTATATCTTTCGGGGCGGCGTATCTTTCTATGATTTCCCCGCCGTTTTTTACGCTTTTGCTTATGGCGTTAGCACCGCAGGCAACGACGGGCGCAATTTCTTCCATCGTATCCACGTTGAACACGCACGCCTTGCCTTTTTTGGTGTATCCCACGTTTTCAAGATTGCCCGCCATATACTTCTGACGGTATAGATAGTATGCGTTATACCCCGCTAAATTCAGCCGTTCGTGCGCGTAATCCACGCAGCGCCCCGTATCGCCCGCGCTTAAAAAATCCGCCTTTTCCGCTAGGCGAGAACCCTTTTTAACGCAAAGCGTGTGTACGGTTATATTATCCGGGTTAAGTGCAACGGTCTTTTCAAGTGAATTCTGAAAAACGGAAAAATCTTCCTGCGGCAGCCCTGCAATCAGGTCCATATTTATAGAAAAATCGCCCCGCGCCATATCGTAAGCGCGCATAATATCCGCGCCCGTGTGATTTCTGCCTATAAGTTTTAAGGTATCGTCCGAAAAGGTCTGCGGGTTTACGCTTACGCGGCTTACCCCGTGCGCTTTCAATATTTTTAAGTTTTCTTGCGTTATCGCGTCGGGACGTCCCGCTTCTACTGTAAATTCAACGCCCGTATTTATTTTATCTATCGCGGAAAGCACCCTTTCAAGATTTCCGCTAGATAGCGCGACGGGCGTTCCGCCGCCTATATATATACTGCGCAGATTTTTGACAAGTTTTGCACTGCGGTCTATTTCGTCTATAAGCGTGTCAACGTACTCTTCCACAAGGCTTTCCGCCCCGCGCACGTCTCTGCTTATAAAGGAACAGTATTCGCAGCGGGAAGGACAAAAGGGTATAAACACGAAAAAATCGCTGCCGCCC
>JAFZYZ010000123.1 GCA_017615975.1 Clostridia bacterium
CGGGCGGCGATTTTATTGCCGCCCGCTTTACCGCCTATCCCCTTATAGGGGACGGGGATTTAAAGTATAACTTTAATTCGTCGTGCTTAAATATCGGTTTAAGGTATAAACTATTTCTTTATCCGCAACGGTCGCTATCGGAGATAAGCCGTTTGCGTGCGTATTCGTTTTAGGGGCGGCGTTTGCCGCAATTTCAGAAAAACTTTCTATAATGGGCGCTAATTTTTCAGGCGTAAGGCTTTGCGCCGTTCTTTTTAAATCGAAAGAATTTTCGCGCAACAGGTTTATTATAGGCACAAGCCCGCCCGCGTTGATATTCGGTATTAAATTTTTAAGGACTTCTACAATATCCACGTTAAACTCCTGACATTATATTATATGCCGCGCATATGATATTATTGAAAACTTTTTCGGGGGAGATTATATGCGGGATTTTAACGATTACGTAAAAAACGCGGGTAGCGCGGGCGACAATAAAAACGCAGCGGGGAACGGGCTTTTCGAGACAGTCTCGCGCATAGCCAAAAACTTCGACGGCAAGGGCGAAAAGGATTTACTGCGCGCGATTTTTAAAGAAGCGGAAAAAAACAAGCGCGCGGGTACGCTTTCCAACGCCGAGATAGACGGGTTCGTGTCTCTTTTGTCGCCCGCTCTGGACGAGAAAAAACGCAGATACCTTAAAAAGATTGCCGAAGAGTTGAAAAAAATCTAACCGCTTATTCTTTTTACCGCCCGTATAAAATAATCTATTTCGTTTGACGAATTGAACACCGAAAGGCTGGCGCGCACCAGCCCTTCTTTTTCCGTTTTAAGCGTTTTATGCATAAGGGGCGCGCAATGAAAGCCGCCGCGCACGGCTATATCGTATTCGTCGTTTAATACGTCGGCAACTTCCGCACTCTCTTTGCCGTCCACCTTAAACGCCGCGATCCCCGCGGGGTTGGGGTTAGAATACACGCTAACCCGCGGCAGTTCGTTAAGTCCCGCGATAAGTTTTTCCGAATAGCGGTACAGGGTGTTCTGGAAGTGCGTAAAGTTTCTGAAAACGTGCCTTGCGCCTTCTAAAAGAGACGCGATAGCGGGGAGATTAAGCGTCCCCGCTTCTAATTTTTCGGGTAAATCCTGCGGCATATCGGGGTTAAAGGTATCTATGCCCGTTCCGCCGAAAGAAAGCGGCTTTATATCTGCGTTATCGTTTAGTATCAGCGCACCGCTGCCCATTATGCCGCCAAGCCCTTTATGCCCCGCAAGCGCAAGGCAGGTTATATGCTGTTCCCGTACCGAAAGGGGGATATGTCCGCCGCCCTGCGCACCGTCCACCACGTAAAAAAGCCCGTGCCGTGCCGCAATTTCACCTATTTCCGAAAGGGGCAACACTTCGCCCGATACGTTGGACACGGCGGTGGTTATTATCGCCGAAGTGTCTGCGGTGATTTTTTCGGGCAGTAGGCTTAACAGGTTTTCCGCGGGCAGGATTTCCAGCGTTATTTTGTTTTCTCGTTCCAACTTAAAAAGCGGGCGCAAAACGGAGTTGTGTTCTAAAACGGTGGTAATTACCTTGCCGCGTAAGGGCAGCCCGAAAATGGCGGTGTTAAGCGCTTCGGTGCAATTTTTGGTAAATATAACGCGTGAAGCGTCCGCCGAAAAGCCGTTTGCCAGCGTTTCGCGGCACTCGGCGACGATTTTCGCACCCGTTGCCGATAAGCGGTGGCCGCTACGCCCCGGATTTGCCGATAAAAATTTTATAACGCTTTCCGCAGCGGAAAGCGCCGCGTGCACTTTAAAACCGCCCGTTGCGGCGTTGTCGAAATATATCATTTAATTCCCCTTTCACAAAATTTTAAGAGATTTAATATTATTTTATAAAGGATATTTTCCTTTTATGCAAAGGAGGAATTTTTTATGGAATACGTTATAATCGCTTTCCGTTCGCGCGCGCACACGGTAAGATACGCGGAGTTTTTAAGGAAAAACGGCGCGTACTGTCAGATAATAAACACTCCCAAAGAAGCGGGCGTGGGGTGCGGGCTTTCGGTGCGTGTAAGCGCAAACGACTTCGCTGCGGCAAAACGGGCTGCGGCGATTACCGCCTATTCTAGTTTCGCGGGATTTTTTCTGGTGAAAACCGTAGGAGGCAGGCGCGTGGTGAAAAGTATTTAGTAAAATTGCTTGTAAAAAAGTTTCCGCTTGTGTTAAGATAGTTAAGAAAAACGCTTACGCGGGGTTTTAAGTATGCAAAAGGACAAAGCCGTTCTTATCGTCGATACGCTTGCGGGAATTTTTACGGACAAGCCCGCGCTGAAATTCGGTACTCCGTACCAACTTTTAGTCGCGGTAATTCTTTCGGCGCAGTGCACGGACGAACGGGTGAACAAAGTCACCGAAGTCCTGTTTAAAAAATACGACACGCCCGAAAAAATGCTGACGCTGTCGCAGACGGAACTTGAAAAATACATATTCTCCTGCGGGTTTTACAGGGCGAAAGCCGAACATATTCTATCGACAAGCAGGGACATAACGGATAAGTTCGGGGGCAGAGTTCCCGATAATTTAGAAGATTTGCAAAGCCTTGCGGGCGTCGGCAGAAAGACGGCGAACGTCGTTTACAGCGTGGCTTTTCACGGCAACGCAATAGCGGTGGATACGCACGTTTTCAGGGTATCTAACCGCTTGGGGCTGGCAAACGCCAAAGACGTTTTAAATACCGAAAAGCAACTTATGGCAATCATAGACGAAAAGGACTGGAGCAGGGCGCATCACTACCTTATCTATCTCGGCAGAAGTTTTTGCAAATCGCAAAAGCCCGACTGTGTAAACTGTCCGGTAAGCGGACTTTGCGAAAAGCATTTTAAGAAAAAATAAAATCGGGTAAAATATAAAAGATGTTTATTGACAGAGCGATAATAACGATAAAAGCGGGCGACGGCGGGAACGGCATCACTTCCTTTATGCATTTTAAGGGCAAAGTGGGCGGCGGCCCTGACGGTGGCGACGGCGGAAAGGGCGGCGATATTATATTCGTTGCGACCAAAACGCTGACAAGCCTTGCGGACTTTTATTACAAAACCAAATACGTTGCGGAAAGCGGCGCTGCCGGCGAACCCAAAAACTGCTACGGCAAGTCGGGTGAAAATCTTATAATAAGAGTTCCGCTCGGCACGGTTATAAAGGACAGAAAGACGGGAAACGTTATCGCCGATATGTTTTACGACGGGCAGGAAAAGACCGTGTTAACGGGCGGCGACGGGGGTAAGGGCAACGCTAAATTCGTAAACGCGCGCCGCCACGCCCCGCATTTTTCCCAGACGGGCGAAAAGACCGAGACCAAACAGGTAATTTTAGAACTTAAAACCATAGCGGACGTGGGGCTTTTAGGCTTTCCGAACGTGGGTAAATCCACGCTACTCAGTAAACTGACCAAAGCCGTGCCCAAAATCGCAAACTATCACTTTACCACCCTTTCGCCGAATTTAGGCGTTTGCGAGTATTACGACAACCGTTTCGTGATAGCCGATATTCCGGGGCTTATAGAAGGCGCGGCGGAAGGCGCGGGGCTTGGCATTGAATTCTTGCGGCATATAGAGAGAACGCGGATGCTGGTGCATGTCGTCGATATTTCTGGCGGGGAAGGGCGCGATCCGTTTGACGATTATTTAAAAATCAACGCCGAACTCAAAAAATACGGCGCGGAGATTTCCAAATTAAAGCAAATAATCGTTGCGAATAAAACCGACTACTTCGGCGCGGACGAAAAACTGAAAGAGTTTAAGGCAAAACTCGGCAGGAAAAAGGTTGTCGCCGTGTCAGCCATTACGGGTAAGGGCATTGACGAACTTAAAAAAGCGATTTATGAAACGCTTGTTAAACTTCCGCCCTTAAAGCCCTTGGAGTTCGAAGAGTTCAACTACGTTAAACCCGACAGGTTAGAGTACGAGATATTAAGAGAAGGCGAAACTTTCGTAATAGTAGGTTCTTTGGTGGACGTGTTAAAGCGCAACGTGGTTATGGACGATATGAATTCTCTTGCATATCTGCAAAAGGTATTAAAGGACAGGGGCATTATAGCGGAACTTCGCAAAATGGGCGCAACGGATAAATCCACCGTAATAATCGGCGGCGAAGAGTTCGAGTTTATAGACTGATTTAATATAAGGAGAGAATTATGCTTACAAGCAAACAGCGTGCGACTTTAAGGTCGCTTGCGCAGACTTTAGAACCTATAACGCAGGTGGGGAAATTAGGTATTACCGAAAATTTTCTGGATAACGTCAATAACGCCATCGAAAAGCGTGAACTAATAAAAATCACCGTGCTTGAAAATTCGGGCGAAGACGTAAAGGAAGTGGGCGAAAAGATAGCAAGGCTTCTTCCTGCGGAATTTGTATGCGCCACGGGCAAGAAACTGGTGTTCTACCGCCGTTCTTTAAGCGACAAGGTAAAGCATATAGAGATATAGGAAATAACAGATATGCATAAAACGTCCATACGGTTTTTTGAAAATATCCCCGTGCGCGCCGTTTGGGAAGAAGAAACTTCCAAATGGTGGTTTTGCGCTGTGGACGTAGCGGAAGCGTTGACGAAAAGCAAAAATCCGCGTTCATATTGGAATAAGATAAAAAGTCGCAAGCAGAAGTTGTCGACAATTTGTCGACAACTGAAATTAAAGGCAAAAGACGGTAAATTTTATAATACCGACGTTGTGGACGAAACAGGTCTTAACACAGTTATCGCTCTTATACCGAGCAAAAAGTCTGATATTTTTGCAAAGTGGCTTAAAAATATGGAAACGTCGCTTGACGAAAAGAGCAAGCAAAAGGCATACGAACTTTTTGAGAGCGGTTTTATAAATGAAATCGAAGTCGGCACGACGAAAGGCTTACAGCAAATTCACGGTTATATTTTCGGTGGACTTTACGATTTTGCGGGGCAAATAAGGACGTGCAATATCGCAAAAGGCGGCTTTGCCTTTGCGCCCGCTATGTATTTGGAAGATAATCTCGCCTTAATTGATAAAATGCCCGAAAACAGTTTAGATAATATCGTTAAAAAATACATAGAAATGAATATCGCGCACCCGTTTATGGAAGGGAACGGCAGAAGCACGAGAATATGGCTTGACCTTATCTTAAAAAAGAATTTAAAACTTTGCGTTGATTGGAGCAAGATAGATAAAAAAGAATATCTCTCTGCGATGAAAGACAGTATAGTAGATAGTTCAAATATTTTCACGCTTATTAAAAATGCATTAACTTCCGATACCGATAACCGCGAAATCATAATGAAAGGAATAGATTATTCCTACTATTACGAAGAAATAGAGTAAAATTAGGCAATTTACGCCGTACTTTTACCGAATAGCCTTAAAACAAGCGCGAAAGAGATAAAAATTGCGCCGAAAGTAAGGTAATAGCCCTTTATAGGTGCGATATAACTTAAAATTGTAAAAAGAAGACCGAAGACGAGAAAGTTTTTGGCTCTTTTTTTATCTAAAAGTCTTGAAAAGTCGGCGGAAAAGCGCGGGGAGTCGGGCGAGATTATTTCTTCGCCGTCGGGCAAAAGTCCGTGCGGTTCTAAAAGGGCATAGGCTTGTTTGCCGTCGCTTAAAATCACCTTTCCGCCGAAGCGTGCGGCAAAGGCTTTAACTTCGTCGGAAAACTTCTCGGCGAATATTTCGGCCTTGGTGGCTTTCGGAATAGCGTTAAAGCATTTTACCACGTCGGTTTTGCTTACCGCGTCGAACCCGAATTTTAAAAACACCGTGGCGTTTTTGTCCTTAATAAAAATTCCGCCCCGCTTTTTTTCCGTCAAAAAGCCTTCGGCTTTGAAGGCTTTGTCGAACAGCGATATAAGCGTTTTTTCGTCCGATAGATTAAGCGCCGTCATAACGCGGCGGAAACTTTTTTCGGATTTCCCGATAGACGCCGCGGTGTGGCGTTTTTCCAGGGATAATTTAATGAGAAAAAGGGTAAAAACGATTGCGACGGTAGCGGCAAGAACGTAAGACGCCGGGCGCGGCAGATAGTAGTTTATAGGTATAAAGGACAGGAAAAACCCCGCGAGAAGATAAAAGACGGAATCTAACGTAATTGCAAAATATGTTTTCATAGCGGGGGAATTATTGCCTTTAACGTAAGAAATTATACCCGCTTTTGCCGTAAACGATTGATTTTATTCGCGGATTATGCGATAATAAAAGCGTGAAAAGAATAGTTATTTTCGGCGGCACGTTTAATCCCGTGCACGTTGAACACGTTAAAACGGCGATAGCTGCCGTAGAAGAACTTAAAGCGGATAAAATAATAATAGTTCCGACCTTTCTTCCGCCGCATAAGAACGTTTGTCCCGCAAAAAGCGCGGATAGGCTTAATATGCTGAAAATCGCCTTCCGCGGGGTAAACGCCGAGATTTCCGATTTTGAAATTTCAGGCGGCGGGAAAAGTTATTCCTATATTACCGCGGAACATTTTAAAGCGCAATACCCTAAAGACGAGTTGTTTATGCTTGTCGGCGGGGATATGCTAAAAGACTTTAAGACCTGGAAAAATCCGGAACGGATACTTGCTGCCGTTAATCTTGCCGTCGTCTCGCGTGAAGATTACGCTTGCGATTATAATGCGGAACGGGAATATTTTAAGCGAGTGTTCGGCAAGGATTTTATTCTGCTTAACTTTACGGGCAAAACGGTGTCATCTACGGAAATAAGAACGGAGATCGCTTTCGGGTTAAAACCGCAGGGGATAGCCGACGAAGTGTATAATTATATAGAAGACAACGCCGTTTATCCGCCCGATAAGTACCAGAGATATATTCTTGACAATCTGCCCGAAAAGCGGGTAATTCATACAGCCAGCGTCGTGATATGCGCGCTTAAAAAGGCAAAGGAATTAAATCTCGACTATGAAAAGGTAAGAATTGCCGCAACCCTTCACGACTGCGCAAAATACGACGACTGTAAAAATTACGCGGGGTTTAAGTTGCCTGTCGGCGTACCGCAGCCGGTAGTTCACGCGTTTTTGGGGGCGTTCGTTGCGGAAAAGGTATTAGGCGTTTCCGACGCGGAAATTCTGGACGCAATACGCTACCACACTTCGGGCAAAGCCCAAATGAGTACGCTTGCTAAACTTATATTCGTTGCGGATATGATAGAAAAGGGCAGAAACTACGACGGAGTGGAAATTCTTCGCGCAGAGTACGAAAGGGGGTTGGAGAGTTGTTTTCGGCTTTGCTTAAAGGAAGAAGTTGCGCATTTATTAAACAAAAAGCAGTATATTTACGCGGAAACTTTAAACGCGTACGATTATTATATCAAGGATAAAAGGAGTTAATATGGAAGCCAAAGAATTAGCGGGAAAAGTCTGCGAAATTTTAGAAAATCATAAAGCGGAAGACGTGCGGATAATCGACCTTCGCGGGAAAACCGAAGTCGCCGACTTTTTCGTTATAGCAAGCGGCAGGTCTATGACGCATACCCGTTCTTTAATAGACAACGTGGAAGAAGAACTTGAAAAAGCGGGGCTTTCACCCACGCGTGAAGAAGGCGTAAGAGAAGGGCGTTGGGCGGTAATAGACTACGGCGACGTAATAGTTCACGTGTTCAACGACGAAACACGGCTTTTCTATCATCTGGAAGCCCTTTGGGATAAAAATTAAACCCGTAGAGTAAAGCGGGGTGCGTTTTACGATACTTTTTTGACGTAGATTTTATCCACTTCGTCGGGATTTATTTCTATGCTTTTAACGGGCTTTACGGGCTGCGGCTTTTGTTTCGGCGTTCGGTGGGATTTATGTATGAATTTTATCGGTTCGCGCTTAAAGTATAAGTATAGGATTTTTATTCCCGCAACGAGTATTACGGAAATAAGGAAAAAGCCTATTAAGCATAACGGCCCTAAAAACAGGGAAGAAGGAATAGAGTTCATAACCTTATAAAGATATTAGCATTTATTTTGCGGCAGAATTTAAGTACAGTTTGTAAAAAAAAGTTGTTTTTTACGGAAAAGGTGTAAAGTGATGTTTCTTGATAAAATAAAGGGAATATTTAAGAAAAAAGATAAATCGACAGTTAGCGAGACGGTAGAAGCCGATTGGAGTGCGGAATTCGGGTTAGACGCGGACGAAGTTGACGGCGAGATTACGGAACGAACGGAAATTTTCGCGGAAACGAACGCCGTGGCTATCGTAGATACCGACGAAAAGGATAAACGCCGCGGCAAGGAAAGACGGACAGCGCTTAACGAGTTTTCGCGCCTTGCGGAAATTTTAAATAAAGACGAGAGCGAAGTTATAGCAGAGTGCAAACTCTTTCAGATTAGAAATATAATGTCCAAATTGTCCAAAGCGGTAGTGCGCCGCGGGATAGCGGACGGCAAGATAAAGTCGCTTATAAAGAACGTTGGCGTTTCGGGAATTTACGAAATAGCCGTTGCGCCCGTATATATCGGCGCGTTTGCCGCGAACGTCAAAGACCAAAGCGTAAAGGTGTGCGCCGTTGTGGATTTTCCGTTCGGGGAATCGTCTTTTAAGGTAAAACTTTCGGAAATAAAAAATTGCGTAAAAAGCGGGGTGGACGGGGTGCTTACCGTTATAAATACCGCCTCGCTTTTGAAAGAGCATCAGGCGGAACTTAAAAAGCAACTGAAAAAAGCGGGCAGGATAAAGGGCGTGGAAAAGGGCGTCGCCGTGAACGCCGAAGATATTTCCTCAGACGACATAAAGCGGTTGTTCCATATTCTGGAAAAGACGAATACGGATTACGCCGCGTTCCTATTCGGCAAGGTGTCGAAGAGAGAACTTGCCTCAAAGATGGCGGAAATAAACGCGCATAAAGGCGGTGTAAAAGTCAAGGTTATGGCTAACGTGGAAGACGTAGCAGGCGTAAAAGCGCTTATCGCGCTTGGCGCTGACGGAATAATAACACCTTACGCCGACGCGGTGGCAAAGGAACTGTTTAAAGATTTCGGAATAAAAAGCGTAAGGCTTAGTTAAACGCTTTACAAAAGGAAAAAATAGTTATAAAATATAGTTAATTCTTTGGGGCGGGGTGAAATTCCCCACCGGCAGTACAGTCTGCGAACCTTATTTTAAGGCTGACAAGGTGAAATTCCTTGACCGACGGTAAAGTCCGGACGGGAAAAGAGTTAAAGTTTAAGCGTGGTTTACGGCTTTCGTACTATCGTGAAATTTTAATCGCCCCCTGAACTTATAGGAGGCGTTTTTTATGCAGAAAAATATTACCAGACAAACCGTCGGTATTGCGCTTTTTTCGGCGCTTTCGTTCGTGGTGTCGCTTTGGGAATTTCCCATATTTCCCGCGACTCCGTTTCTTCAACTCGATTTTTCGGCGGTGTTTACGCTTCTCGGCGGGTTTATGTACGGACCTGTTGCGGGCATAATTATATGCGCCGTTAAAGAACTTATCCGTTTTGCTATGGGTAGCGACACGGGCGGCGTGGGCGAAATTGCAAACTTTCTGGTTATTTTTTCGCTTATAATCGTGCCTACGGTGGTTTACCGCTTTAAAAAGGGCTTGCCCGTGGTTATTATAACGCTTATCATAGGCGTTTTATGTATGATTTGTGCGGCGCTTATTTCCAACAGATTTATTATGTTTCCGCTGTATATTAAAGGCGGTGCGGCTGCTGCTTTCGAGTCCTTTTGGTATTATATAGTATTTTTCAATCTTATAAAAGGCGTTGCGGTAAGTATTATCACTTTTCTGCTTTATAAGCGGCTTTCCGCATTATTTAGGAAAATCAACTTGCAGTCTTCGCCCGAAAATGATACAATAGAAAAGTAAATGAAATTTATTTCCGATTCCGAACAGGACACTTTTAATATAGCGAAAAAATACGCCGAAACCCTTTCCCGCGGGGACGTGGTTATTTTAAGCGGTGATTTGGGCGCGGGAAAGACCGCGTTCGTTAAGGGCGTGGCGGCGTATTTCGGTATAAGCGGCGTAGTAAGTCCCACTTACGCCTATCTTAACGTGTACGGCGATTTTATCTATCATTACGATTGCTACCGTTTAAGTTCGGGCGAAGAGGCGGAGGCTTTGGGGCTTACCGATTACTTTTACGGCGACAATATATGTTTAATAGAGTGGGCGGAAAATATAGCGGACGTTCTGCCCGAAAAAGTTAAAACCGTAAAGATAGCCAAAACGGAAAATCCTAACGAGAGGATAATAGAGTTATGAATTATATCGCCGTTGATACGAGTGGGAAACATCTTACCTTAATAGCGGAAAAAGACGGAAAGGTTTACGAATTTTTCGACAGCGACTGCGCTGCAAACCACTCGGTAAGGCTTATGGAAGAACTTGAAAACCTGCTTATAAAAGCGGATATGCGACTATCTGACGCGAATTTTTTCGCGTGCGTGGTGGGCGCGGGTTCTTTTACGGGCATAAGAATAGGCGTTTCCACGGTAAAAGCGCTGGCGTTTGCGGGAAATAAGCCCGTTCTTAAAATAACTTCTTTCGATACTATAGCATACAATATTGATAGCGATAAGGTTTTGGCGATTATAGACGCTAAACATAACGGCTATTACGTCTGCCCGTATGTAAACGGGGTTTCGGGGAAACCAGAATATATAAACGGCGAAAGGCTTTCGGAATTTAAGGATTATATTTTCCTTTCGGGCGAAAAAATCCAAGGGCTTGAAACCGCCGTCGTGTCCGTAAAAGACGGGCTAAAACGCGCGATAGAAAAAAAAGCGGGGGAAGTTTCCCGCGATATAAATTCGCTTATCCCCCTGTACGTCAGAAAAAGTCAGGCGGAAGAAGGAAGATGATAATTCGCACGCTGAATAAATCCGATATACCGTTTTTAGTTGCCGCGAGGAGAAGTTTTCCCGACGCGTGGGACGAAAATATGCTTTTATCCGCATTTAACGCCGGCAATTTTTACGGTTTTATAGCGGAAGACGGCGAAAAGGTAGGTTTTTTAACCTATTCGGTGAATATAGATACCGCCGACTTGCAGGACATATTCGTTGCGGAAAAACGGCGCAAAACGGGCGTTGGGAAAGCGCTTGTTTTGGAGTTTATAAACGCCGCGAAACTTCTCGGCGTAAAAAAACTGTTTTTGGAAGTGAGAGAAAGCAATACTCCCGCCGTAAAGTTGTACGAAAAAGCGGGATTTGCCTTTCTTTCGGAAAGAAAAAAATACTATTCCGACGGCGAAAACGCATTAGTGCTGATTAAGGAGTTATAATATAGACGGCAAGGCTGTTTATACGAAAGATTTGCTGTTTTTACACGGATATTTATCAAGCGGTGATAGTTTTTATTACCAGACGCGGTTTTTCGAACGGGATTTCAATGTCTTTGCGCCCGACCTTAAAGGGTTCGGGAAAAACTCCGATATGCCGTACCCCTATTCTTTGGACGACTATATCGCCGAAGTAAAAGAATATATCTACAAAAACGGGCTTAAAAACCCGTCGGTTATAGCCCACTCTTTCGGGGCAAGGATAGCCATAAAAGCGGCAAGCGAGAACAGCGGGCTGTTTAACAAAATCGTTTTGACGGGCGCTGCGGGACTTAAGCCGAAGAATACCGTTAAAAAGACCGTAAAAAAAACCGTTTACCGATTTCTTAAAAGATTTATTAAAAAGGAAAGACTGTCGCGGTTTTTTTCGTCCGACTATAACGCTCTTTCGCCCGTTATGAAAGAGAGTTTTAAGAAAATCGTGTCCGAACATCTTGACGACAGGCTGAAGTATATAACCAATCCCGTTTTCATAGTGTTCGGGGCGAAGGATAGGGAAACGCCGCTTTATATGGCTGAAAGGCTTAATAAAGGGATTCTCGGCAGTCGCCTTACGGTTATAGACAACGCGGGGCATTTCTGTTTTATAGATAAACCCAACAAATTCAATATGGAGGTAAAAGAGTTCTTACTCTCGTAAAAGCGTATGTTTCCTATAGATATCGCGAGTTTTTCCGAATTGTTTTCGGGCTATACTCTGTGGATAATGATAACCATATCCGTTCTGAACGGCGTACTCTTATTTTTTGCTTCTATGAAGTTTTTGCTGGTATTGCAGCAAAGCGGCTATAAGGGTAAGCGCTACTTTAAGTGGCTTTTAAGCCCCGAAACGCCCTACCTGTCAAGGCTTATGCTTTTATGCCTTTTGGGGCTGTTGTTTTTCTGCCTTTTAAATATCTGTTTTTTCAGTATTTTCAGCGCGAATATTACTTCCTATATAGGTTTATTGTCTTACTGTCTGTTTACGGGATTATATATCAATTCCGAAAGCAGCGTAAACGCCAAAGTGCCGCTTAAAAAGACCAAGCGTTTAGTTCGCCTCTGCATAACCTTCGTACTCGTTTTAGCGGCGTTCACTTTTGGAATAGTCGTACTCGTTAATTTTATCGCCTATTCGATAGGGGACGAAGTGGTGGGCATTTTGCGCTATGCGCCTATCTGTCTTATTCCGCTTTTGTCGCCGTATCTACTGTTCGTGGCGTTCTGCATAAACGAACCGTCCGAACGGTTTATAAAAAAGAGAATAGTTGCAAAGGCGACCGCAAAACTCAATTCTTCGGACGTTTTAAGAATAGGTATTACGGGCAGTTTCGGTAAAACCAGCGTTAAGGAAATACTAAACACCGTGCTTTCGCAGAAATTCAGGGTGTTATCCACGCCCGCGTCCTACAATACGCCGATGGGCATCGCGCTTACAGTCAAGGGGCTTGACAGTACGCACGATATCTTTATCGCCGAAATGGGCGCAAGAAATAGGGGCGACATCAAAGAACTCGTCGATATGATAAAACCCGAATACGGCGTGCTTACGGGTATAAACAATCAGCATCTGGAATCTTTCGGTTCGCTTGAAGCCATAAAAAACACTAAGTTCGAGTTGTTAGAGGGGCTTAAAAAGGGCGGCGTAGGTTTCTTTTCTTCGGACAGCGCGGGCGCGCGGGAACTTTGCGACAGATTTGCAGGCGAAAAATATTCCGCTGGTGCTGAAAATAAGGACGGATTCGTGTACGCTACGGACATTGCCACCGACGAAAAGGGTATGAGTTTTATGCTTAATATCAAAGGTGAACAGCCCGTAAAGTGCAACACCGTTCTTCTCGGGCGGCACAGCGTATCCAACATCTGTCTGGCGGCGGCGGTAGCGTATAAGTTGGGGCTTACGCCCGAAGAGATTGCCGCAGGCGTCAACCGTATTCCTGCGTTAAAGCACAGGTTGGAACTTTTACCAAACAACAGGAATATAGTCATAATAGACGACAGTTATAATTCCAACGAAGACGGCACTCGTGCGGCGATGGGCGTTCTGGACACCTTTAAGGGGAGAAAAATCGTTTTAACGCCGGGGCTTGTCGAACTCGGTAAGATGGAAAACGTCGTTAATTTGGAATTCGGCAAAACTCTGTCAAAGCACGCCGATATAGTTATCGTTATCGGCAAGCACAACGCGGAAATGCTTATAAGCGGGCTTACCGACGGGGGATTTCCCAAGGAAAACATACTGTTTGCAAAGTCGCTTAACAAGGGCAACGCGCTTTTGAACGGAATAGTGCACGAAGGGGACGTCGTGTTGTTTGAAAACGACCTGCCCGACAATTACAGTTAAAAACCTTAAACGCGGCTTTTAACGGATAAAGACTTAAAGACACCAAAGCGAAGAATTTTTTGCGGAGGTGTTTTTTTATGAAAAATATAGCGGTGTTTTTCGGCGGCGTGTCGGTAGAACACGACGTATCGGTAATAACGGGCGTTTTAACCTGCAACTCTCTCGATAAATCGCTTAGCGTCGTGCCCGTTTACGTCGATTATTCGGGGGAGTGGTTTACGGGCGAAAGTCTATTCGATCCCGATAATTACGAAAAGTTGGATTATAAGAAATTGACGAAAGTGTCTTTTGTAGCGGGCAGCAATAAACTGTACGCCGTTCGCGGTAAAAAACTTAAAGAGTTATGCACCGTGTCGACTGCGATAAACTGTATGCACGGCGAACGCGGTGAAGACGGGTGTCTTTCAGGTATTCTTAAAATGTGCGGAATAGCCAACGCTTCCGCGGACGTGTATCCTGCAGCCCTTGCTATGGATAAACTTATTACCAAGCGCGCCGTGAAAGGCATAGCGAACGTTCTGCCGTTTGCCGTATGCGAAAGCGTAAGGGGTGCGGAAGAACTTTCTTTGCCGTTTGATTATCCCGTGATAGTAAAACCCGTACTCGGCGGTTCGAGTATAGGCGTAAATATTGCGGAAAGCAAAGAAGAACTTTCCCGCGCGGTGGGGTATGCGTTAAGGTTCGGCAGGCGGGTTATAATAGAGCCATGTCTTACAGATTTTACGGAAATAAACTGCGCGGCGTATCTTGGCGCGAACGGGATAAAAGTGTCCGAGTGTGAAATGCCCGTTAAGAGAACGGATTTTCTGACTTTTTCGGATAAGTATGAAAGAGGCAAGCGCGTTTTTCCCGCGGATATTCCCAAAAAAGTGTCGGATAAGATAAAGGCGATAACGGAAAGCGTGTATAAAACTTTTGCGTTTACGGGCGTAATACGGATAGATTTTTTCTTGAAAGACGGCAAAGTCTATTTAAACGAAATAAATTCCGTACCCGGTTCGCTTGCCTATTATTTGTTTTCCGAAACGACCAAGGGTTTTTCTGGTATGCTTAACGAACTTTTGGAAACGGCGCGGGTGCGTTTTGCCGAAGATAACACCTTAAAAAAATCGTATAATTCGGGAATTTTGCACGCCGTCGGCGCAAAGGGCGCAAAACGCTTGTAAAATAAAAGGCGGGTGTGTTAAAATATAGGGGAATTTATAGGGAGATGCGGTATGGCTAAAATTTTAATGAAAACCCCCGTCGTCGAAATGGACGGCGACGAAATGACGAGAATCGTCTGGAAACTGATTAAAGATATTTTAATACTGCCTTACGTCGATTTGAAATCCGACTATTACGATTTAGGGCTTGTTAGCCGCGACAATACTAACGACGAAATAACTATTCAGGCGGCGAACGCCACTAAAAAGTACGGCGTAGCGGTAAAGTGCGCAACCATTACTCCCAACGTTCAACGTATGTCGGAGTACAACTTAAAGGAAATGTGGAAAAGCCCCAACGGCACTATCAGGGCGATTTTGGACGGAACGGTTTTCCGCGCGCCCGTGCTGGTTGACGGTATCGCGCCGTATATTCCCACTTGGGAACAGCCTATAGTTATCGCCCGCCACGCTTACGGCGATATATATAAGGCGGTGGACGGGGTTGCAGGCTGTGGCAAAGCCGAACTCGTGTTCACGGACGATAACGGCGAAAAGACCGTTCTTCCCGTATTCGACTTTAAGGATAACGGCGTGGTACTCGCTATGCATAATACCGATAAGAGTATAGCGAGTTTTGCGCGTTCCTGCTTTAATTACGCCTTAGACGTTAAATTGCCCCTGTGGTTTTCGACAAAAGATACAATAAGCAAAAAGTACGACGGCAGATTTAAGGCTATTTTCGAAAAAATCTATAACGAAGAGTATAAGGATAAGTTCGAAAAAGCGGGTATAGAATATTTATATACCCTTATAGACGACGCGGTTGCCCGCATTATAAGAAGTAAAGGCGGTATCGTCTGGGCGTGCAAGAACTACGACGGCGACGTTATGAGCGATATGATAGCGACGGCGTTCGGAAGTCTTGCTATGATGACCAGCGTTTTAGTGTCGCCCGACGGAATTTACGAGTTCGAGGCGGCGCACGGCACGGTTACGAGGCATTATTACAAGTACTTAAAGGGCGAAGAAACTTCTACTAACCCCGTGGCGACCATATTCGCGTGGACGGGCGCTTTAAAAAAGCGTGGCGCGCTTGATAATCTGCCCGATTTGGTTGATTTTGCCGATAGGCTGGAAAAAGCGACGGTAAAAACGATAGAAGAAGGGGAAATGACGGGCGATTTAGTCGGGCTTTTCAAAAAAGACGGCATAACGCCTAAAAAACTTTCCACCGAAAACTTCTTAAAAGCGATAGCGAAAAGGTTGTAAGAATTAAAATTTTTATAAATATAGTGCGGGC
>JAFZYZ010000124.1 GCA_017615975.1 Clostridia bacterium
AAAAACCGCAAAGGCAAGCGACCTTATAATTTTCGTACTGTCTGCGGCGGGCAAGGACGAAGAAGACGAAAAGGTTTACGCGCTTATCAAGGATTTGCCGCATATTACAGTTATTAACAAGACCGATTGCGGCAATTATAAGGACGATTACGCGGACTTATATGTTTCCGCCAAAACGGGGCAGGGACTTGATACTCTGCGCAAGGAAATTTACGATAAAACGGTAGGCACGGTTGACTTTAATTCCGACTTTTTATGCGAAGAACGGCATTTTGCCGCGCTTAAAAACGCCGCGGATAAACTTTCGGCGGCGCTTTCCGCCGTGAAAGAAACCCCGCTTGACATACTTGCGGTGGATATTTTAGCGGGCTGGCAGTATTTGGGCGAAATTTCGGGCAAGACGACTTCCGAAGACATAATAGACGATATTTTTTCGCGGTTTTGCGTAGGCAAGTAAAGCCGACAAAATAGGGGGATAAAGATGGTCAATCTTGAACTTTACAGGGTGTTTTATACCGTTGCAAAGTGCGGCAGTTTAACCAAGGCGGCTGAAGAACTTTATATTTCGCAGCCCGCCGTTTCGCAGGCTATAAAGCAACTTGAAAGAAGTTTGGGCGGCAATCTGTTTAACCGTACGCACAAGGGTATGGAACTTTCGGAAACGGGCGGCAAGCAGATATTCCCGCTTGTAGAACAGGCGCTTAAACTTCTGGACAATGCGGAATCCAAGTACGCGGAACTTAAAGACACCGCGACGGGGGTTGTCAGGATTTGCGCTTCCGACACGGTGGCAACGCACTTTCTATTGCCGTACATAAAGAAGTATCACGAAAAATATCCAAACGTAAACCTTATTCTGCAAAACGGCACTTCGAGTGAAACGATAGAACTTTTAAAAAACAAAAAGGGCGATATAGGGTTCGTTAATCTGCCGATAGACGACAGCGACATAAGTTTAATGAACACCGTTATGCGTTTGCACGACACTTTCGTTGCAAGCGACAGATTTTCGGAACTTACGGAAAGCACGGTGGATTTACGCAAACTTCAGGACTATCCGCTACTTATGTTAGAACTTTCCACCGCTACCCGTCAGGCGATAGTTTCGTTCGCGCACTCGCAGGGGATACATCTGCACCCCGAAATAGAACTCGCAAGTTTAGAACTTATGACCGAACTTGCCAAAACGGGCATAGGGATTGCGTGTATTCCGAAAGAGTTCGTAAGCCACGAACTTAAAAGCGGCGCGCTGAAAGAGATAAAGACTAATCCCGCCCTGCCGACGCGTGCGATAGGGCTTGCGCTTCCGAAAAACGAAAATCTGACTTTCGCCGTTAAAGAATTTCTTAATATGATAGTCGCGGATAACGGCTAAACGATAATATAACGATAATATAACGATAATATTCTGACAGTTTACCCCGTAAAATATAACCGATTATATTTTGCGGGGGTTTTTATATGAAAATATGGCAGGCGATTGTTTTAGGGCTTGTACAGGGGTTTACGGAATTTCTGCCCGTTTCGTCAAGCGGGCATCTTTTACTTATCGAACGGTGGCTTAAAATAGATACGGGCGGCGGACTGTTTTTCGATATAACGCTGCACCTTGGCACGCTTATTCCCGTGTGCGCCGTGTTTTTTAACCAAATAAAAGGGCTTTTCGTAAAACCGTACAAAACGCTTTCATACCTTTTTATAGCAACCTTGCCAGCGGTGGCGGCGGGATTTTTATTACAGGATAAAATAGAAGGTATCTACAAGGGCGGTACGGCGCTGTCCAAAGCGCTTTTGTCCCTTTCGTTTCTGTTCACGGCGGCGGAACTTGTTTTCGCAGAGAAAATATCCCAAAAAAATAAAAACGCCTTGCCATTGTCGGCAAAATCGTCTATAATAATGGGTGTATTCCAAGGCTTTGCGATAGTGCCGGGGCTTTCACGCAGCGGCACGGTGATAACGGGCGGCGCGGTCGCTAAACTTGAAAAGGGTAAAAACGCGGAATTCGCTTTTTTAATGAGTATTCCCGTAATTTTGGGTGCGGCTTTCATATCCAGCGTAAAAACGGTAAGCCAAGGCGCGTCGATAGATGTTCTGCCGACGGTGTTCGGTGTGATATCCGCCGCGGTTTCGGGATATATCGCGATAGGCGTTATGCTTAAAGCGGTAAAAAAAGCAAAGTACGGGCGGTTTTCAATCTATCTCGTATTTCTTGCCGCCGCTTCGGCGTTAACTTAAATTTTATTCGGCGTTTAGCCGTTAATTAAACTAAAGGAGAATTTTATGAAAAAGTTTTTCGGTGAATTTAAAAAGTTCATAACCCGTGGCAACGTTATGGATATGGCTGTCGGCGTTATTATAG
>JAFZYZ010000125.1 GCA_017615975.1 Clostridia bacterium
GTTATGCATTTCTAAACCCACTTCGCCGCCGACGGGTATGGACATTACGGTAAGTTGTAAGTATTCGCCCGTCCATATCTCTTTACGGTAAAACCTGTTGGAACGCGCAACGTTATTTAAATTCAATAAAGTCGGCTTATCGCCCGAAGGTATAACATTTTGTTCTTCCATAAAAACACTCCTTAATTTAACGCTATGTTGTATTTTATGAAAGTCGGAAATATTGTGCTACCGATTTACATTTTCAAAAGTTCCTGCATAGAATTCAGTTTTTCTTCCGCCTTGTTCTTTATGTAAAAATCGAGTAAGCGAAGTGCGAAAAGATTTTCTTCTTCGGTCGTCTCTTCGCCGTTTTCTATCTTTTTAAGCGCGGCGTAAGTTGCGTTGTTTATCTCTCTACCTTCGCCGTTAAAACAGTTTCCGCACAAAAACCCGCCCGAAAAAGTGTCGAAAAACACTCTTTCATTTATCGCCTTTCCGCAGAGAAAACAGCCGCCCGTGTTTAAGGCGTAGCCCGAAATTTTAAGCGCGTTAAGTAAAAATGCGCAAAGCGCGTATCTTGGCGGCACTCCGCCGTAAGCAATCTGTTTTAACCCTTCTATCGCCGCAAAAAACAGACTGGGCGAAGTCATTTCTTCTTTTGCAAACTTATTTATAAATTCCAGCATAGCGCCCGCGGCGAAAAATTTTATTATATCTTCTCTCACAGGATAAAAACTGTCGTTTAAATTCGCGCCTATTACCGTCCTTTTCCCCGCGCGTTCGGAAAACATAAATTCCGCAAAACAAAAGGGTTCGGACGCGAATTTAAGTTTCGCGCCCGACTTTTTTACGCCTTTTAAACTAGCCGACAAAGTCCCCTTTTCCAAGGTGAATATCTTAACTATTCTGTCGTTTTCGCCGTAGTCGGTTTTAGATAAAACCAGACCTGTGAGTTTTTCTTCCATTTCGTTATTTCTTTATAAGATTTTTATACAAGATATAATAGGAAACTTTGCCCGTTTTTTCAAACATTTTCCACGCGGAATCGGCGGGACTGCTAAAATCAAAATCGTTTTTTCTCATATACAAAGTATGAGAAAGAAGGCAAAAAATTATTCCTAATCGTTTTCGCCGTAGCCGTGTTCTTTTATAAGCGAAGCGCTGTTGCGCCAGTCTTCTTTAACTTTGACGTAGGTGGTTAAAAACACCTTGCGCCCCAAAAACTTTTCCATATCTTGCCGCGCGTACGACGATATTTCCTTTATTTTAGAACCTTGCTTTCCGATAAGTATGGCTTTATGCGCCGCCCTTTCGCATATGATATCAAGACTTATATCGTAGCGCGTACCGTCTTCCGATAACGCGAACTTGTTTACAGTTATCGCTACGCCGTGCGGAATTTCCTTGTCGGTTTTAAGTAAAATCTTTTCCCGCAGGATTTCCGATATCATAAACTTTTCCGAACGGTCGGAAATTATATCCTGTTCGAACAGTTTTTCGCCGTCGGGCAGGCGGTTTAAGATTACTTTGACAAGTTCTTTTACGTTTTTGCCCTTGCGTGCGGAAACGGGTACGGTCTCCGTAATTTCGCCCATCTCTTTAAGGCAGGAAATAAGCAGTGTTTCGGGCATAATGTCGATTTTGGTCAGTACGGCGATAACGGGAATTTTGCCGCCCGCGTACTTAAATAAAAGCGTTTTATCCTTTTCCGAAACGCCCGTGTGGCAGTCTATAAGGAAAAGTATCAAGTCCACGTCTTTGGCGGAATCTTCCGCCGTCTTCTGCATTACGGAATTTAAAAGGTTGTCCGCACGGTAAAGCCCCGGTGTATCCGCGAATACTATCTGACAGTCTTCTCTTGTTAAAACGCCGAGAATCCTGTCCCGCGTGGTCTGCGGCTTTGGCGAAACTATCGAAACCTTTTCGCCGACTATCACGTTTATAAGCGTGGACTTACCCGCGTTTGCGCGCCCGATTACGGCAACCGTTCCGCTTTTCACTCGTCCACCCCTAAAATTTTAAGCACTTCTTTTTCCTTGTCGCGCATTTCACGCTTATCTTCTGCCGTCTCGTGGTCGTAGCCCAAAAGATGCAAAAGTCCGTGAACTATAAGATAGTTGCGTTCCCTTACCGTGCTGTGCCCGAACTCTTTCGCCTGCACGGCTATTCTTTCGTCGCAAAGCACTATCGAACCGATAAATATATACCGCCCGTCCATTTCCGTCTTGCAAATCGCGGGGGTTAACACCACGCCCCTGATATTGTCCATACTCGGAAAGGACAGCACGTCCGTCGCCTTATCTATGCCGCGTTCCACGTAATTAAGATAGCGCATATCCGCTTCGGAATCGAATACCACTTCGGCTTTGAGGTTAGCCTTTTGCCCCGTCGCCTGATACACCGCTTTCGCCACACGGCTTACTTTTATTCGCCTGTCAAGACACTCTATTTGAAGTTTGCCCATATCTTTATCCTTTTCGGTAATTTTTAAATCAGCGTTCTTCGCTTGCGCGTTCTTCGTCGAAGTCAATGCCTTCCAAACTGACTTTCGGATATTTAATCCTGTCGTGATACACGCCGGAAAGGCTGTTTACGACCGTCTGTATGATTATATTGATTTCTTTTAAGGTAAGTTCGCACTCGTCGAACTGCCCTAACTGCATTCTTTCGGAAACTATCTTTTTAACCGCTGCGGAAACCGTCTCTCTCGTGCGGGTTTTAAGGCTTCTCGCCGCCGCTTCCGCACCGTCCGCCACCATTATTATAGCCGCTATCTTACTCTGCGGTTTAGGCCCTGAATAACAATAACTCGAAAGCGACACTTCACCGTCGGTAAACTTTTTCGCCTTATCGTAGAAAAACAGCATAGGCATAGTGCCGTGATGTTGCAGACATATATCCGCTATCTCCTGCGGCAGCCTGTTCTTCCGCGCGAACGCGTACCCGTCCTGCGTATGCGAACGGATAATGTTGGCGGAAAGTTCGGGCGTTAAATCGTTATGCGGGTTTACCCCGTCCGCCTGATTTTCCTTGAAAAATTCCGGACGGCGGAGTTTGCCTACGTCGTGATAATAAGCGCAGGTTCTTGCAAGCAGCGCGTCTTCTCCTATTGCCGTGGCGCACGCTTCGGCAATGTTGGAAACGATTATGGAGTGATTGAAAGTGCCGGGGGCTTGCGTTATGAGTTTGCGTATAAGTCTCGCCTTATGGTCGGTAAGTTCGGACAACTTAAAACAGGTAATCTTTTTGAAAAGCCCTTCGAATACGGGCAGAAGTATTATAAACGCCGCCGCCGAAAACGGACCTGACAGCGCGCCCGATAAGACGTTCAGTCCCACTTCGCCGCCGCCGAAATCCACCATAGGCAGAAGTATGCACGTTAAGGACGGCAGAGAGATAAGGAAACTTACCATAATTATTTTAAGGCGCGAATACAGCCCTTTCATACAGTAAACCGCGATTATCCCCGACACCAGCCCTACGGCAAAGAAAAACGCCGTGGAATAGGACGAAAAACTATCGAGAGTGCCAGAAAAGGCTTCGAACACGAACATTATTACCGAGAATACGAAGTTGGAAAAGATGGCCGTGCCGCTGCTTGTTAAAAACAAGGTTAAAATAGCGACGAGTGCAAGCGGGCGCACGTATGGATTTATAAAAGTTCCGCTGATAAAGCATATCGCCGTACCCGCTTCCCAGATAAGGAAAAGCATCTGCGAGTTGGACGCTTTACGCAAAAAATCCCTGTCTTCGAACAGAAAATACACCGCGGTTATTGCGAGAATTAAGAAAATTATAACCGCAAAATCCACTATCGCGATGCCTGAAAGCGCGTCCTCCGCTTTTTTGCCCGCGGAAACGGCGTTAAGCACGCACACCCCCGCAAATAACAGCGTAAACACCACAAGGTTCAATATATAAACCGTTATAACGAGTGCCACGTCCTTTTTAGACCACTTCTGCAGTTTTAAAGATTTACCTTTTGTCGCCATATCTTTCTCCGCTTATCCGTAAAGTATCCTTCTGTAAATAATTTTAACCGAATAGCCGTAATCCCCGTTTGATAGCGCGGACTTTTCCACCGTTAATTCAAGAATTTCACCGTCGCCGAACGCCGCGCGGGCAAAAATTTCCGCCGTCGTCTCGTCCCCGTCCTTTTCGGAAAGGTATTCGTAATAAAATTCCGCTTTAACCGAAACGGTTGCGATTACGCCCGTTTTGACTTCCGTATCCTTTATAACGGCAAAGCCGCCGACTACCGCTTCGCCTACCGCCACCCTGTCGCCCGCCCGCTTTAACGCCGTACCGCGATAGACTTTGATATATTCTATCTCGCCGTCAACGTCGGAAAGGAGGCTATCGCTGTCGCCGCCAAGCGTCTTTAAGGGTTCTGTTTTTAGTACCAGATTTACTTTAAGACGGTTGCCTGACTTTACGCACTCCGCAAAAGAAATCCTGTCGGAACAGGCAAGTATCCCGTCCGAAAGTTCCGCAAGGTCAAATTCTGAAAACCGTGTGAACGGCTTTACCCCGCGCGCATTAAGATACTCTTCCGCTTCACGCGAAAAGACGCTGCCGCTGCCGTAGTAGTCGATTGAAAATATAAAATCGTCAGTCAAGGCGGCTACCGCAAAGAACATCAACGCGCCTATAAAAAGCCCTGCGTTCCGCAAAATTTTCAATAGGAAACGATGCCGACCTTTTTCACCGACTTTTTCTATATTGTAGCACATTTCCCGCGTAATTGCAAAAAATTTTTTGGTATCGGCAAAACTTACGGAAAGGACTGCCGTTTTATTGTCCGATTTGACAAAATCGCGTATGGCAACGCCCTTGTTTTTCAGAGTATTGACAAGATTGTCTAAATTTACGCCCGAAATTCTGTAAACGCCGTACACGTCTAAATTTTTTCCACCGATTTTATTTTTCCGCAAACCGCCAAATCCCCCGCGCAATATTTTTTGACGAACAGCCCTTCGCCCGTAATTTTCATTTCGCCCTTTTTAAGGTACAGTTCCATTTTTTCCTGCGAATAACTCTTTATCGCCTTAACGCCTTCTATATACGCCGCGTTTTCCCCGAAAAGCATAACCCTGAAAGCAGGCGCGGCGTTTTCCGCGCCGAACACGCTTAAAATATCGTCTATAAAACTCATTTAATCAGTTCCTTATTATATTCTCTTACAAGTTTATGCCGCGGCAGTCGGTAA
>JAFZYZ010000126.1 GCA_017615975.1 Clostridia bacterium
CTAAAATAAAGTCATAAAAAAACAGCCGCAAACAAATTTAGACGTGGCGGCGACAAGGAGAAAGAAATGAAGAAACTTTTGGCAATTATTATGTCGTGTTTAACGGCGTTAGCGTGTTGTTTTGCGTTCACCGCTTGCGGCAGCGATAAAGAAAAACTTATCGTTTATACCGAAGCAGGCTTCCCGCCTTTTGAATTTACGGCGAAAGGTTCTACCGAAGTAATCGGCGTAGATATCGAATTAGCGAAATACATAGCGAAGAAGTACGACTATGAATTACAGATAATCGACGGTAGTTTCGATACTATCGTTGCCGGCATCAGCGAAGATAACGCGCTTGGCATCGCGGGGATTTCTTGGACGGCGCAACGTGCGGAAGCAATAGAATATTCCGATTTCTATTATGGCGGCGCGTTCCAGACGGTAGTTTACTTGAAATCTTCTAATCCGGTATTGGCAGACGGCGTATTTTCGAAATTGAATTTTGCCGGCAAGACTCTCGTGTATCAGACGGGTACAACCAGTCAGATTACGGTATCCGAAAACGAAGCGGATTGGGGAATTTCTGAAAAGCACGACTATGACAGCGTGTTCACGGCTTTACAGGAAGTAAATGCAAACACCTATTTAATCGTTGATTCCCAGGTTGCTAAAACTCTCGTTGCAAGCAATAGCGATTACGCTTACGCTACTATCGAAGACGTTGAAGCGGAATCTTACGGCGTAGTTGCGAAGAAAGGCAATACCGCGCTTATTGCAAAGGTAAATGCTGCCATTGCAGAACTTCTCGTTCCCGATGGAAACGGCAAAACCCAGATTGATAAATGGGTTGCGCAATATGAAGCGATTGAACCTGCCGAATAATAAAAAATAATTTAATTAAAAAAGAGCCACAGTTATTTATGTGGCTCTTTTACCGAGTTTAAAATGAGTGCTTTTTTTGAGAATTTATGGAGAGATTTTGACGATTGTTTTTTAAGTTATGACTATTATATGTTATATCTTAAAGGGCTTCGCAACACTATGATTATAGCCGTTCTTGCAAGTCTGATAGGGCTTTTAATCGGTATTATAACCACGGGTATACGCATTGCGCCTAAAAACAATAAAATAATGAAGGTTTTAGACGGGATAGCGAGACTTTACGTTACGATAATACGCGGAACGCCGGTGGTGTTGCAACTGTTTATCGGATATTTCGTTATTTTTGCCACGATGAAATCCTTTACTTTTTTCGAAGTGAAAGAAACGGCCGGCATATGGGTTGCGGCGTTGGTGTTCGGCATCAATTCCGGCGCATATATGTCTGAAGTCTTGCGTGGCGGAATAAACGCCGTCGATAAAGGGCAAATGGAAGCGGGAAGGAGTTTAGGACTTTCCTGGACTGCAACCTTTTTCAGAATAGTATTGCCACAGGCGTTAAAGAGTGCGATTCCTACAATGTTTAACGAGTTTATAACTTTGGTTAAGGAAACTTCGGTTGCAGGATACGTCGGTATTATCGATTTGATGAAGATACAAAAATATATTACGACGCAGAACGCCAAGTTGTACGTGCCGCTATTTATAATAGCGATTATATACCTTGTTATAGTGCTTATATTACAGCGTATTCAAAAAATTCTAGAAAGGAGATTTGCGCGCAGTGAAAGGTAATGATTTAAAATATAGCGGTTCTCTTATTCAGATTAAAGGCTTATATAAAAACTTCGGGAAATTGCAGGTGTTAAAGGGCGTTTCGACCGAAATTAAAAAGGGCGAAAAAGTCGTTATTATAGGACCGTCCGGCAGCGGTAAATCCACGATATTGCGCTGTATGAACTTGCTTGAAGTTCCGACCTACGGCGAAATCTGGTTCGAAGGCAAATTGCTTACCCCGATAGATCCGTATTTGCATCCTGAAATAATCCGTCTTTCCAAGACTTATCAGAAGATGCTGGTTGATGCGGAAAGCACGGGAGATAAAAAACCGAGAGAACAGGTTGACGCGGAGATTATAGCCGAAATAAAGCAAAAAGATCTGCTTAAAAAGCACGAAGGCGGAGAGTATAAATCGGCAATCAAAACCCTGTATAAGTCTAATTTTTCGGACATAAATATAACCCGTCAGAAAATCGGTATGGTGTTCCAGCATTTTAACCTTTTCAATAATCTTACGGTTATGCAGAACTTGACCTTAGCGCCCGTGCATCTGAAACTGAAGAGCAAGGCGCAGGCGGAAGAAAAGGGGATGGAACTTCTTAAACGGATAGGGCTTGAGGATAAGGCAAACGTATATCCGTCCACGCTTTCGGGCGGGCAGAAACAGCGTATCGCGATAATCCGCGCACTCGCTATGGAACCGGACGTAATGCTTTTCGACGAACCGACTTCGGCGTTAGATCCCGAAATGGTGGGCGAAGTTTTAGAACTTATGAAAGAATTAGCGGCTGAAGGTATGACGATGGTAGTCGTTACCCACGAAATGGGTTTTGCGCGCGAAGTCGCTTCCCGTATTCTGTTTATGGACGACGGAGTGATAAAGGAAGAAAATCCGCCCAAGGAGTTCTTTGCGAATCCTAAAGACGACAGGCTTAAAGAATTTTTATCTAAAGTTCTGTAAAAGCGAATATACGAATTTAAAGATTTGCGCAACGCCGATTATGCGGCGTTGCGCAATATTTTTTTAGAAATTTTATATTTATATTATAATATTTGCAAAAAAATACGAAAGTAAATTGACAAAGCGCGGTTTTTCGTGTAAAATACAATAGATACTGTTATAAGTATAAGGAGTAATGGGCTAAAATGAAAAAGGCTTTATCCTGTAAAATCGTACTGTTATTTATAGCGTTTGCGCTTTCGATAGCGCTTGCGTTTTCCTTTTACAGCGTAAAAACCGTTCGCGCGGCGGATATAACCGTACTTAATATATCCGATTATTTCGGCGGCAGTTATAAGTCCGTGGAAATGAAAGACGATAATTTAGTCTTGACGGTTGAAGACGGCGGCAGCGTGTCGGTTGTAAAGGAACTCGTTATCGACGATATGGCTATCGAACTTAACGTTCCCGATACCGTTTCGTCGTTCAAAATCACGTTGAAATACGCGTCCTATTTCGTAGGCGGCGCGTACGACGCGGCTAACGACGAATTCGATAAAACCATTGAAAACGAATTTGAATTTACCGATAACGGCGACTTGACCGTTTTAATAAGCACGGAAGATAACGTCGTATCGGTTAAAGTCGGCAATAACGAAGATTCCAAAGCAGACGCTTATTACAGAATAAAGGGCGAAGATAAATGCGCCGCAAATATTTCTTTCGAATTTGATTTGGAAGACGCGTCGGAAAACGCGGAGATAGCCTTTAAGTCTATCGACCAAAAGGCAAGCGACGTTTCGGGCGATTATAAACAGACCTTCGTGCTGGAAGACGATAAAGTGGCGACTATTGCAAAGCCGCGCGTATCTATAAGCAGCATGCCTGTAGCGCAGGACGCTTACGGCAGTTTAAGAGTTGTTTTCGGCGATAAGAAGACGTTTGATTTTACGGCTTATTCGCTTTTCGGCAGCGTTACGTCAAGCAGCGTTTATATTGATAAAACTACGGCTGGGGAAGGGATTAAGGTTGACGCTAAATCCGCCACGCCTAAGTATATCGTTTTTGAAAATACCGGCGCAGCCGCGTTAGCGACTTTTTCCGTTCGTACGAGTGATATTGAAAATATAGAAGAATATACCGTTTTAACTGCGGTTTCGCTTGAAGATTACGAAGAACTAAATCAAGCGCCCTACTATATCGCTTATGCGGGCAACGAAGATATTTACGAAAACTACGCTAAAGCGGTGCAGAAAGCGGCCACTAAAGATTACGACGAATACGGCGTGCACAGCATCCGTCTCGGCGATACTTATCAGATTCCGTCTTTGCAGGATTTAGTCGGCGACGATTACGATATTTATTCCGACTTGTCTTATACCGTATATTATAAAACCCCGACCACTTCGAGTAGCACTTCTGCTTTGAGTTTTACCGTTTCGCAAGCGGGCGAATACGAATTCTACGTCGTGTTCAAGGATAAAGCGGGTAAGGCTATGGAAAAAGAAGACTTCTACACCGTTGATGAAGATGACGATCAGGTTATATCCGAAGAAGGCCCGTATATCAACGCGGTATTTAAATTCACTGTTGATGACGACGCGCCTATATCGGTCGAAGCGCCTGCTTCGCAGGGCAACGGCTATCTTAATACGAGATACGTCGCTTCGAGTTTCAAAATCCAGTCTTCGGGCAACAACGTAAAATACACGCTTTACTACAATGCTAAACTTAACGCTACGGCTGAAGATTCTGGATGGGTGGAAATTCCCGCCGCGTCCGAAGTCAGCGAAGGATATAGCGCGGGCGGTTTCGATTACGACGATATTAAAGAAATAAATTACGACGGTTCTTATACCTTTACGCCTATTAAAAAAGGTTCGTATAAGATAGATTGCAACGTCGTATCCGTAAATCAGGAACGTTCGGCAAGCGACTATTCCATAATTACCATTTCCCAAGAACCCACCGTCGTTAAGGTGGACGATCACTGGTTCCAGAAAAACGTTTGGTCAATCGTGTTCCTGTCAATAGGCACGCTGTCCTTAATCGGTATCGTAGTTCTTCTGTTCGTCAAGCCGAAAGAAGAAACCGAAAAGGACGAAACGGGCGACGCGTTAAAGGTAGATGCGAAAAAATAAGCCTTAATTCAATAAAAAACACAGGGCTTCGGTATTCCGAAGTCTTGTTTTTTAAGGACGGAAAAAAGATGATAACTTTCGTTGCGGATAAAAACGGAAAACTCGTTAAACTCGCGTTGAAAAACAGCGCGGACTTATCCTATTCCGCCCTTAATAAACTGTTGCGCAATAAAGATATAAAAGTCAACGGCAAGCGTGTTAAAGAAGATTTGACTATAAACGCGGGCGACAGGGTGGAAATATTTTACAATATTCCCAAAACGGAAAAATATACCGTTATATATAAAGACGAAAATATAACGGTGATAGACAAAAAGTCGGGCTATACTTCGGATGCCGTGGCTTGCGACTTGCAAAATGCAGGCGAAAGTTATTTTATTCACCGCCTTGACAGGAATACCGCGGGCGTTATGCTATTCGCGAACAATAAAACCGCCGAAATGGAACTATTAAGCGGCTTTAAAACACGCGCGTTTGAAAAGTATTATAAGGCAATCGTCGTAGGCTATCCGCCTAAAAAAGAAGACCTTTTAGAGGCGTACCTTATAAAAGACAGCGCGTCAGCCACCGTTAAAATTTACGACGATAAAAAAGGCGGCGCGGTAAAGATAAAAACGGGCTATACGCTTATTGAAAGCGACGGTAAGACTTCGGTGTTAAAAGTACGCCTTTTCACCGGCAAAACGCACCAGATAAGGGCGCATTTGGCGCATATCGGCTGTCCTATTGTCGGCGACGGAAAGTACGGCGACAGCGCGTTCAATAAGGCGTACGGGGCAAACGGACTACAACTTTTTTCCGACAGTATTACGCTGCATTTTGAAAAAGGCGCGCATTTAAGTTATTTAGACGGAAAAACTTTCAAAAGGGGTTAAAGGGGTATAATGCCGCAGGACGCGTTTACTCTTCGATATCTTTGCGAAGAACTTAACGGAATACTTATAAACGGCAAGATAAACCGCGTGGCGCAGCCCACCGCGGATATAACCGTTTTGACGGTTTACACTAACGGCGGCGTGAAAAAACTGCTACTTGACGTAAACCCCGCCTGCCCCAGAATAGGCATAATAGACGAAGAACCTACGGCGGAACGCGAAAGTTCCAACTTTTGTATGCTGCTTAAAAAGCATATTTTATCGGCAACGGTTAAAAGCCTTTCACTCGTCGGGTTTGACAGAATAGTAAAAATAGATTTAATCCCTTCCGCAGAGTTTTTCGATTCGCCGGAAAAAAGCCTGTACGTGGAACTTATGGGCAGATATTCCAACGTTATTTTAACGGAAAACGGCAAGGTGTTAGGCGGCAATCGCGGTATAAATTTTCTCGATAATAACGTGCGCCCGCTGATAAGCGGCTTAAAATACAAACTGCCGCCCGTGGGCGATAAAAAAGAACCTTTTGACGCGGCTGTTAAAACGCTTTTTGCGACATTACAGGACTTGACGGCGGAAAATCTGTGCGCTTGCGTTCAGGGGCTTGCGTTAAGTACCGCAAAAGAGATAATAGACGGTTTCCCTGTTAACAATATACCCGAAAGTCGCATAGGTGAAGAGTTTTACGCCCACCTAAACGACTATATTTACCGTACTAAACCGCGCCCCTGCGTGTGTTATAAAAACGGTGAAGTAGAAGACGTATGCGTTTATCCGTACAAATCGCTTAACGGTGAGATAAGGGGGTTTTCAACGCTTTACGCGGCGGAAGAAGAGTATTTTTCGCAAAAAGCGGGCGTAAAGAAATTTAAGGATTTATCCGCAAGGCTTAATTCGGTGGTAAACGCTGGGCTTAAAAAGAGTAAAAAGCGGCTTGCCGCCGTTCTTTCGCGGGTAAAGGATGCGGAAAACGCCGAAGAAAACAGGATAAAAGGCGAACTTATACTCGCAAATATCTATAAACTTAAAACGGGCGAAAAACAGGCGGAATTAGACAATTATTACGACGGAACTAAAATCACCGTCGCGCTGGACGACAAACTTTCCCCATCCAAAAACGCCGAAGCGTATTACAAAAAATACAATAAGCAAAAGCGCGCCATTATTTCGCTTATTCCGCAAAAGGAAAGCGCGGAAGACGAAATCAGGTATTTGGAGAGTGTGGAAAGCGAAATTTCTCTTTGTGAAAGCGTGGCGGACTTAAAAGCGGTGGAAGAAGAACTGATTTTATCGGGTATGATAAAATCGGCGGCAAAGCGCGGCAGAAAGCCGCAAGATACCGAAAAACCTAGAATATTCGATATTTACGGTTTTACGGTAAGGGTTGGCAGAAACAATGCGGAAAACGATAAAATAACCTTTTCGGCAAAACCGACTGATATATGGTTGCACGCAAAAGATTATCACTCCTCGCACGTTGTAATAGAGGCGCAGGGCAAAAAACCGCCCGAACGGGTTATAACCGCCGCGGCGGAAATCTGTGCCTATTATAGTAAGGGCAGGGCAGGCGGCAAGACCGAAATAGCGTATTGTGAAAGAAAGTTTGTTAAAAAGCCAAAAAAATCGCCGCTTGGATTTTGCACATACACGGATTTTAAGTCGATAACGGTAAATCCCGCGGAACACAAAGAAATGGCGAAATTATAATGCGAAAAAACGCGATAATATATAAAAGATTTATTATATAAATAAAAATAACTTTCATATGCGGGTTAAAACCTTGCGTTTTTTTATGCGTTGTGATAAAATGTTTAAGAATTTTAATTTATTCGGAGAAAGACAATGAAGTACACTTTTGAAAAAGCGGAAAAAAGCACGGTAAAAATCACTATTACTCTATCGGCAGAAGAATGGAAACAGGCTATTTCTTCCGCTTACGAAAAGACCAAGGGCAAATATTCCTTGCCGGGGTTCAGAAAGGGCAAAGTTCCCAAGCACCTTTTAGAAGCGACCTACGGCGAAGGCGTGTTTTACGAAGAGGCGATAAATATCGCGTTCCCGAAATATTACGGCGAAGTTTTAGATAAAGAACCGTCCATAGAAGCGGTTGCGCACCCCGACGTGGATATTAAAAAAATCGACGAAAAGGGCTTGGTTATAGAGGCAGTCGTCGCGGTAAAGCCCGAAGTCAGCCTTGGCGAATACAAGGGTATAAAATTCAAAAAACCTGTATATAATGTAAAAGATACGGATATAGAAGACGACCTTACCCGTCTTAAAGAACGCAATTCGCGTATGATAGACGTTGACGGCAGGGCGGTGGAAAACGGCGATACCGTTATAATAGACTATTCCGGCAGCGTGGACGGCGTTAAGTTCGACGGCGGTACTGCGGAAAAGCAGACGCTCGTTATCGGCAGCAAGTCCTTTATCCCCGGGTTCGAAGACCAGATTATCGGTATGAACAAGGGCGACGAAAAGGATATAAACGTTAAGTTCCCCGACGATTATCACGCTGAAAACCTGAAAGGGAAAGACGCGGTTTTCGCCATTAAACTCCACGAAATAAAGAAGAAAGAACTTCCTGAAATAACCGACGAATTCATTAAGGACGCAGTCGGGGCGGAAAGCGTGGACGCTTACAAGAAAGAAGTTAAAGCACGTCTTGAAAAGCAGAACGCCGACAGGGCGGAAAGAGAACTCGAAGACGAGATAGTAAAGAAGATTTCCGAAAACGCTACGGTGGAAATTCCCGACGCTTTGATAGAAAATCAGGTGGACCGTATGGTTCAGGAAATGGAATACCGTATGTCCTATCAGGGGCTTAAACTTGCCGATTACCTTAAATATCTTGGCAAGACGATGGAAGAATACAGGGCAGAGTATAAGCCGCAGGCACAGTCAATCGTCAAATCTCAACTCGTTATCGAAAAGGTGATTTCCGAAGAGAAGATAGGCGCGACGGACGAAGACGTGGAAGCGAGAATTGCCGAAATGGCGAAAGCGCAAAACAAGCCCGCGCCAGACGTTAAGAAGAATATACAGGCAAGGCAACTCGACTATATCAAAAACGACATAATAATCAAAAAATTGTTCGATACGTTAAAGAAAGACAACGTTATAGAATAAATTAAAGTTTAAGGGGTAGAATATAATGATAAAGAACACCGTCGTTCCTTACGTTATCGAAAATACGGGTAAGGGCGAAAGAAGTTATGATATATATTCCAGACTTTTAGAAGACAGGATTATATTTTTAACGGGCGAAATCAACGACGCCGTCGCCGATTCCGTGGTGGCGCAACTTATCTTTTTGGAAGGTAAAGATCCGAATAAGGACATAAGCCTTTATATCAACAGCCCCGGCGGCAGCGTTTCGGCAGGACTTGCGATATACGATACTATGAATTATATCAAGTGCGACGTAAGCACCATTTGCATAGGTCTTGCGGCGTCTATGGGCGCGTTCCTTTTATCCAGCGGCGCTAAGGGTAAGCGTTATTCTCTTCCCAACAGCGAAATAATGATACACCAGCCGTTAGGCGGCGCGCAGGGGCAGGCAAGCGATATCAAAATCCAAGCCGACCACATTATAAAGACAAAGCACCGCTTAAACAGTATTCTTGCCGCAAACTGCAATAAACCTTACGAGATTATCGAAAAAGATACGGACAGGGATAATTATCTGTCCGCGGAAGAGGCAAAAGAATACGGGCTTATCGACGAGATTTTCGTAAAGCGCCCGTAAGAAACGGAGAATTATGAAGAACGAAAACGAACAATTATTCTGTTCTTTCTGCGGAAAGCCCAAGGAACTCGTCAACCGCCTTGTAGCGGGGCCCAGCGGCATATACATTTGCAACGAATGTATAGAAGTCTGCCGTGAAGTGCTTAAAGAAGGCGAATCGCGCGAAGAAAAGGAAAAGGGCATAACGCTTTTAAAACCCGCGGAGATAAAGGCAAAACTCGACGAGTATATTATCGGTCAGGAAGAGGCGAAAAAGGTTTTATCCGTCGCCGTGTATAACCATTATAAGCGCATAGGTGCTGAAAAAAGCGACACGGAAGCCGAACTCGACAAGAGTAATATATTGCTTTTAGGGCCTACGGGCAGCGGCAAGACTTTGCTTGCGAAAACGCTTGCCAAGATTCTCGACGTGCCTTTTGCCGTGGCTGATGCGACGACTTTAACCGAAGCGGGCTACGTCGGTGAAGACGTGGAGAATATTCTGCTTAAACTTATCCAGAACGCCGATTACGATATAGACAAGGCGCAGAAAGGTATAATATATATCGACGAAATAGATAAAATCGCGAGAAAGGGCGAAAACATTTCCATAACGCGCGACGTTTCGGGCGAAGGCGTACAGCAGGCGCTACTTAAAATAATAGAAAGCACAGTCGCCAACGTGCCCCCGCAGGGCGGTAGAAAGCACCCGCAGCAGGAGTGCTTGCGTATAGACACGACGAATATTCTGTTTATTTGCGGTGGGGCTTTCGTAGGGCTTTCGGATATAATAGCAAAGAGAAAGGAAAACGCGTCGTTAGGTTTCGGCGGATGTGTGGATAAGACGGGTGAAAAGACCGTCGATATCACGCGGGACGTAAGCCCGCAGGATCTTATAAAGTACGGTTTGATACCGGAATTCGTGGGCAGAGTACCGATAACCGTAGGACTACACGCGTTGGACGAAGCGGCGCTCGTCAAGATAATGACCAAGCCGAAAAACGCTATAGTAAAGCAGTATAAGCGTTTAATAGGGCTTGATAACGTAGAACTTGAGATTACCGACGGGGCGATAAACGCAGTAGCGCGCCGCGCTATAGCGCTTAAAACGGGCGCAAGGGGACTTCGTACTATATTTGAAAATCTTATGATAGACACTATGTACGACTTGCCGTCGGAAGAGAACGTTGCAAAGATTATAGTGGACGAAAACGTCGTGGAACGCGGCGAAAAACCGCAGATAATCAAAAAAGAAATAGCGTAACATCAAAATCAATAACCAAAATAGGGACGCCGAATTAGGCGTCCCTGTTTTGGTATTTCGCTATCCCATCATTTTCGCACGACAAAAAAGCACGAGTAGGGCGTTAGCCGGTGTCGTGCTTTTACTATGGCGGGAAACAATTTACCCCAGTTGAACGGGAAAGTTAGATATAGATATTTACTTCAAAAGTCAATAATATAGGGCGGTTTCTGTACTTATTAGCAAAGATTTTATAGGTTTTAGTGTTTGAGTAAAAATTAAAGGGCCGATGTTCGTTTCCATCGGTCCTTTCAGTATAATTAAGGGTAATTTCTATTTTATCGTCATATAGCACGATTTCTTTTATCAGAAGGTCTATCAAAACGATAGGCTCTTTTTTTACGGCTGTTTTTAAGTGCCGTATTATATCTTCTTTCTTTATCAATAGAGTCTGCTTTCGTTAAGCCCGCGTTTTACTTTTTGCGACAGTTCCGCCGAATAGTATTGATTCATACCTTCAAGCAAACTTTCAAGAATAATGCCTTCCGGCGTATCTGGTATATTTTCCATAACCGATATAAGTTTAACCCCGTTTGTTTTAAGGGTATGACGGTGTATTGCCGTTTCATATTTATCCCGAGAAAAACGGTCTAACTTATATACCAGAACATAGTCCCACGCTTTTTTAGTGCTGTCTTTCATCATTTGTTGAAAGGCTTTTCTATTGTCGTTTGTTCCCGTCATAGCGCGGTCAATATATGTGTTTACCACCATTATATCGTTGGCAACCACATACTCGTTGATTTTTCGCAACTGCCCTTCAATTGACTGTTCCGTTTGTCTTTCGCTCGAATAACGGGCGTAAATAACTGCTGTTTTCATTTTCTATACTCCTTTAATTTAATAAAAAATTTGATTGAAAAGTCGCAAGACTTTTCTACATACCACCCATCGGGAAACGGGAGAGAAGTCAAAGAGAAACGAAAAAAATTGTGTGATGGTGGAAAGAGGTTTTGTTTTTCCACAATATTTTTCGCTTTGACTTACCGACCGTTTTCTGATACCTAACCCAAAATTTTTTATAAGCGGTAAAAAACCTACCGCTTATGTTTTTAAAATGTTTTCAAAGTCGCAAAGAACTGTCGAGTTTGGGTGTCATACTGTTTCCGAAATAGCGGGTAAGTATTTTCAAAATAATTGAAAACGTGGACAAACGAGTGTCCACGATATAAAGGAAAATGTAGGTAAAAAAGAAAAAGGTGAAAAATTTATGCAAAAAATCGAAGTCAAAGATAACCCGTTAGGTTTAGACGTTTATATAAACGGCGTACCGGATATAAGCCTTATCCCGAAAGACTTAATGGACGCGTATATAAACGCACTTACGGAACGGTTGTTAGAGATAATAAAGAACGAAAACAAGTAAAAAGTTTA
>JAFZYZ010000127.1 GCA_017615975.1 Clostridia bacterium
ACGTGCGCGGTATTGATTGTTATACCACGAGCCTTTTCTTCAGGCGCTTTATCGATTTCATCGTATCTCATTTTCTGCGCTTCGCCGAAAGCGGCAAGCGTCATCGTGATAGCCGCGGTAAGAGTGGTCTTGCCGTGGTCAACGTGGCCGATAGTACCGATGTTAATGTGCGGTTTACTTCTGTCAAATTTAGCCTTTGCCATTAAAGTTTTCCTCCAAATTAAAATAGATAAATTTTTTTTATTTGATTTTTTGTTGTTTTTGCTTGCGAACAGGCATAATTTACCCGTTTTTCGCATTGATATACATATTTTACAATAAAATACGCAGATTGTCAATAATTGTCAACGGTTTTTTTAGGCTTTTTTGCCGATTATCTTCTCCGCGACTGACTTCGGAACTTCCGCATAGTGGTCGAACTGCATAGTGTAGTTGCCCCTGCCCTGCGTTCTCGAACGTAAATCCGTAGCGTATCCGAACATTTCCGCAAGCGGAATATGCGCGTCTATTACCTTTACGCCGTTTCTGTCTTCCGTGCCCTGTATTATGCCGCGGCGTGCGGTAACGTTGCCCATAATGTCGCCGAAGTACGCTTCGGGCGTGGTGATTTCCACTTTCATTATCGGTTCGAGTAAAACGGATTTCGCTTTCGCCAAACCGTCTTTTAACGCCATAGAACCCGCAATCTTAAACGCCATTTCCGAAGAGTCGACGTCGTGATAACTTCCGTCGTAAACGGTTACCTTAAAGTCAACTACTTCGTAGCCGGCTAAAATACCCGTCTTTGCCGCTTCCATAATACCCTTGTTGACAGGCTGGATAAATTCCTTCGGAATAGAACCGCCCACCGTTTCGTCCACGAACTCGTATCCTTTACCGGGTTCTTGCGGTTCTAAGCGGATTTTACAGTGTCCGTACTGACCGTGGCCACCCGTCTGACGCTTATAAAGGCCTTCGGCCTCTACCGCCTGACGGATAGTTTCTTTGTACGCAACCTGCGGCTTACCGACGTTGGCTTCCACCCTGAATTCCCTTAAAAGTCTGTCGACGATTATTTCAAGGTGAAGTTCGCCCATACCCGCGATAATGGTCTGTCCCGTTTCACCGTCCGTATAAGTCTTAAACGACGGATCTTCTTCGGCGAGTTTTGCAAGCGCAAAGCCCATCTTTTCCTGTCCCGCTTTGGTTTTCGGTTCGATAGCGACCTGAATAACGGGATCGGGGAATTCCATCTTTTCAAGGATTATGGGGTGATTTTCGTCGCAAAGCGTGTCGCCCGTCGTTGTTTCTTTAAGTCCTACGATAGCGACGATTTCGCCCGCGTTGACTTCTTCCACTTCTTCACGGTGGTTAGCGTGCATACGAAGAATACGCGCAACCCTTTCCTTTTTACCCTTTACGCTGTTATAAACGTAAGAACCGGTTTTAAGCGTACCCGAATAGGCGCGGAAGAACGCAAGTTTTCCCACGAACGGGTCGGTCATAATCTTGAACGCCAAGCCGCAGAAAGGTTCGGAGAAGGAAGGATGTCTTACCACTTCTTCGCCGTTGTCGTTTTCGCCCTTTATTTCGCCTACGTCCAAGGGATTAGGCAGATAATCCACGACGGCGTCCAAAAGATTCTGAACGCCCTTGTTCTTATACGAAGAGCCGCAGAGAACGGGCGTAAGTTTCATAGCGAGCGTCGCTTTTCTTAAACCCTTTTTGATGTCTTCTAAAGGCAAATCGCCTTCTTCGAAGTATTTTTCCATCAGGGCGTCGTCCTGTTCCGCCGCGATTTCTACTAACTTTGCGCGGATTTCTTCCACCTTGTCCTTGTATTCGGCGGGAACTTCGGTTATTTCGATTTCCTTGCCCAAGTCGTCTTTATAGATATCCGCTTTACGCGTAAGAATATCTATAACGCCCACGAACGTGTCTTCTTTTCCGATAGGAAGAAGAATCGGCACGGCGTTGGTGTGAAGACGTTCGTGCATCATATTGACGGCGTTTTCAAAACTTGCGCCGTTAATATCCATCTTGTTGACGTACGCGATACGCGGAACTTTATATTTGTCCGCCTGACGCCATACCGTTTCGCTTTGGGGTTCTACGCCGCCCTTGGCGCAGAAAGTCGCAACCGCACCGTCTAATACGCGCAAAGACCTTTCAACTTCTACGGTGAAGTCAACGTGTCCGGGCGTATCGATAATGTTGATACGGTGTCCTTTCCAGTAGCAGGTGGTAGCAGCGCTGGTAATCGTGATACCGCGTTCCTGTTCCTGTTCCATCCAGTCCATAGTTGCCGCGCCTTCGTGAACTTCGCCTATCTTGTGCGTTTTGCCCGTGTAGAACAAAATACGTTCGGTCGTCGTGGTCTTACCCTCGTCGATATGCGCCATAATACCTATGTTTCTGGTTAATAATAAATCACTGTCTTTCGGCATAGGTCAATCTCCGATTAAAATTTGTAATGCGCGAAAGCCTTATTCGCTTCAGCCATTCTATGCGTGTCTTCTTTCTTCTTTACGGCGTTGCCCGTATTGTTGAAAGCGTCCACGAGTTCGGCGGAAAGCCTGTCGCACATATTTCTTTCACTACGCTTTCTTGCCGCCGCAACCAGCCAGCGGATAGCAAGCGTCTGCCTTCTTTCGGCACGGATTTCGATAGGCACCTGATAGTTAGCGCCGCCCACTCTCCTTGCCTTTACTTCTACTAACGGCATAATGTTAGCAAGCGCGGTGTTGAACATTTCCATAGGTTCCTGACCGACTTTTGCCGACGCTGCTGAAAACGCGTCGTACACGATGCCTTGCGCAATGCCCTTTTTGCCGTCAAGCATAACCTGATTGATAAGTTTGGTTACAACTTTATCGTTATACACGGGATCGGGCAAAACGTCTCTTTTTGCAATATTGCCACGTCTTGGCATAATAATATCCTCCTTTAAATTTTTTTGCGCTTTAACGCCCGTTTCGTTTTGCGTTTTAAGCGCTACCTTTAAGGGTAAACCCTAAAAGTACGGCTATCACTTGCCCCGATTTTAATTTTGGGGTAGCGAACCTTCTGCCTTTCGGCATACTGCCTACCGATCGGGTTAATTTTCCGAAGCAATTCCGATTTCAAGTAGGTGTTTGCGGTTTTACCGCTTGTCTTTTTATTTAAATAACGTTTAGCCTGAAAGCGTTTAGGGCTTATTTAGGCTTTTTCGCGCCGTATCTGGATCTTGCCTGCTTACGTTTTGCAACGCCAGCGGTATCCAACGCGCCGCGGATAATGTGGTATCTTACACCAGGCAAGTCTTTAACCCTGCCGCCACGGATAAGAACGGAACTGTGTTCCTGTAAGTTGTGTCCTTCGCCGGGGATGTAGACGATACCTTCCTGCTTATTAGTAAGCCTTACACGCGCGATTTTACGAAGTGCGGAGTTAGGCTTTTTAGGCGTAGTCGTGGTAACCGATAAGCACACGCCGCGTTTTTGCGGACATTCGTCTAAAATAGGCGATTTGGACTTATAGGTAATCTGTTTTCTACCCTGTCTTATAAGTTGTTGTATTGTCGGCATTTCTTTACCTCCTTGATTTTTTCGGAATATTTCGGAAAACGGACCTTCGGAAATCACGTTTTTGAAATCGAATTTTTCTCTGCCCGCCGAAACCCGTAAGTTTAGCGGGCAGAATATTATTTTATCATTTTATACGCTTTAAGTCAAACGAAAATCGCACCTTTTCGGTGGCGCAGCATTGACTTAGCGCAAGTTATTCCGCCTGTTCTTCGGCGGGTTCTTCTTCCGCTTTGCCGGAAAGCCTTGAAACGACCGTCTGCGGAGAAACGTTCTTATAGTCCTTGATGCCCGTACCTGCGGGAATAAGTTTACCGATAATGACGTTTTCTTTAAGCCCCAACAGCGGATCGACTTTGTTCTTTATCGCCGCTTCGGTAAGCACCCTTGCCGTTTCCTGGAAGGACGCAGCCGACAGGAAAGATTCTTTTGCAAGCGCCGCCTTGGTGATGCCTAAAAGAATTCTCTTGCCCGCGGGCGGACGTTTGCCCGAAGAAAGCGCCGCCTGCGTTTCTTCTTCGAACTTGTAAAGGTCAACCTTTTCGCCGGGAAGAATATCCGTGTCGCCGGGGTTTTCCACCTGAACTTTCTTAAGCATCTGGCGAACGATTATTTCAACGTGCTTGTCGTTGATATCAACGCCCTGCGAACGGTAAACGCTTTGGATTTCTTTAAGAATATAATCCTGAACGCCCTTGATACCTTTGGTCTTTAAGATATCCTGCGGATATACCGCGCCGCTGGTTAACACCGCGCCCGGTTCTACCCTGTCGCCTTCTTTCACGATTACGCCCGTGCCGAAAGGTATGGTGTAATCCTTGTCTTCGCCCTCGTCGGTTTTAACGTGAACGTGAATTATCTTGTCTTTTTCTTCGATAGACACTACGCCGCCGTCTTCACAGACGATTGCAGCGTGCTTGGGCTTTCTCGCTTCAAACAGTTCTTCAACCCTCGGAAGACCTTGCGTGATGTCGCCCGTACTTGCGATACCGCCCGTATGGAAAGTACGCATGGTAAGTTGCGTACCGGGTTCGCCGATGGACTGCGCCGCGATAATACCGACCGCTTCGCCCACCTGAACGGGATTGTTGTTTGACATATTCTTGCCGTAGCACTTTGCGCACACGCCCGTTTTGGACTTACAGGTGAATACGCTTCTTATCTCTACTTCTTCGACGCCCGCTTTAACTATTCTGTCAGCGTCGTCTTCGGTAATCATTTCGCCCGCTTTTACAAGCACTTCGCCCGAAACGGGATCTAAAACGTCCGAAATAACGAATCTGCCCGCGATTCTGTCGCGCAAATCTTCGATAATTTCGCCCTTGCTGCCCTTTATTGCGGAAACTTTAACGCCCTTGGGCGCTTCGTTAAGTTCCGCGAAGCAGTCGTCTTCCTGAATGATAACTTCCTGCGAAACGTCAACAAGTCTTCTGGTCAAATAACCGGAGTCCGCCGTCTTTAACGCCGTATCCGCAAGACCCTTTCTGCCGCCGTGCGAAGAAATAAAGTATTCGAGAACGGAAAGTCCTTCGCGGAAACAGGATTTAACGGGAATTTCTATCGTCTTACCGTTAGGATCGGTCATAAGTCCGCGCATACCGGCAAGTTGCTTTATCTGGTCGATAGAACCACGCGCACCGGAATTCGCCATCATAAGTATCGGGTTGAATTCGTCCAGCGTCGCCTGTAATTTAACGGAAACTTCGTCCGTCGCCTTTTTCCAGATTTCAACGACCTTTTTATATCTTTCGTCGTCGGTGATAAAGCCTTTCTTATAAAGGTTTTCCACTTTAAGAACGTGTTCTTCCGCGTCCTGTAAGATTACGGGCTTTTCTTTGGGCATATGCATATCGAAAACGCTCGTGGTAATCGCGCCGATAGTCGAATACTTATACCCTAACGCCTTTATCTTATCGAGAACGTCCGCCGCGCAACTTGCGCCGTGGCGTTTAAAGCACGCGCCGACAATCTTCTGCAAATCTTTCTTGCCGGCGGGTTCGCCTTTCTTTTTCTTATCCGTACTGCCGTCGATTTCATATTTTAAGAAATCTTCGTCGGTATTTCTCTCCACGAACCCCAGATCCTGCGGTATCGCTTCGTTGAATATGATTTTACCTACGGACGATTTTATTCTGCCCGTAATTTCTCTGTCGCCTACCGAAACGGTTCTTCTTACGATTATTTCATCTTGCAAACCGATTTTGCCCGTCTGGTACGCCATAACCGCCTCTTCCGGCGAAGAATAGGAAACGGTGAATTCGGGAACGCCGTAAAGCGCGCCGTTCTCGTCCTTTCTGCCCTTTTCGTTATACTTTTCGCCTATTCTCTTGCGGATAAGGGTAAGGTAGTAAGAACCCATAACCATATCTTGCGTAGGACTCATAACCGGCTTACCGTCGGAAAGTTTAAGTATATTGTTTGAGGCAAGCATCAAAAATCTCGCTTCCGCCTGCGCTTCTATGGAAAGGGGAACATGCACCGCCATCTGGTCGCCGTCGAAGTCGGCGTTGAACGCGCCGCAGACCAACGGGTGGAGTTTTATAGCCCTGCCTTCGATAAGCACGGGTTCGAAAGCCTGTATGGAAAGCCTGTGCAGCGTAGGCGCACGGTTCAATAATACGGGGTGATCTTTAATGACGTCTTCAAGAACGTCCCACACGACCGTTTTCATCTTTTCCACGGTACGCTTTGCGTTCTTTATGTTGTGGCAGATGTTGTTTTCCACGAGTTTCTTCATTACGAAGGGTTTGAAAAGTTCTATCGCCATTTCTTTGGGCAGACCGCACTGATAAAGTTTGAGTTCCGGCCCTACGACTATAACCGAACGACCGGAATAGTCGACACGCTTACCGAGAAGGTTCTGACGGAAACGCCCCTGCTTACCGCGGAGAATATGCGAAAGCGATTTAAGCGCGCGGGGGCTTGCGCCGACCGAAGGCTTGCCGCGTCTGCCGTTATCGATTAAAGCGTCAACCGATTCCTGCAACATACGCTTTTCGTTTCTTATGATGATTTCGGGCGCGCCGAGTTCCATAAGTTTCTTTAAGCGGTTGTTTCTGTTAATAACTCTGCGGTAAAGTTCGTTTAAGTCGGAAGTCGCGAATCTGCCGCCGTCAAGTTGCACCATCGGGCGAAGTTCGGGCGGGATTACGGGCAGAACGTCCAAAATCATCCATTCGGGACGGTTGCCGCTTTTCCTGAACGCTTCGATTATGTCTATACGCTTTACCGCGCGGAGACGCCGTTGCCCCGAATTGTTTTCGTCTATTATCTTTTTGGTTTCCGCACTTTCTTTGTCAAGGTCTATCGCCATTAAAAGTTCTTTAATGGCTTCCGCGCCCATACCCGTCTTGAAAGAACCGATACCGTATTTCTGTTCGTATTCCTGCTTTTCCTTGTCGCTTATAACCTGTTTATACAGTAAATCGGTAGTGCCGGGATCTAATACGACGTGGCTGGCAAAGTATAAAACCTGTTCCAGCGCCTTGGGGCTCATATCAAGCATAAGCCCTATCCTTGACGGAACACCCTTAAAGTACCAGATGTGCGACACGGGGGCTGCAAGTTCGATATGCCCCATACGGTCTCTACGGACTTTACTCTTGGTAACTTCAACGCCGCACTTGTCGCAGATAACGCCCTTATAGCGGATACGCTTATACTTTCCGCAATGGCACTCCCAGTCCTTGGTCGGCCCGAAAATCCTTTCGCAGAAAAGACCGCCCATTTCGGGTTTCTGGGTTCTGTAATTTATCGTTTCGGGTTTCGTTACTTCACCGTAAGACCAACTTCTTATCTTTTCCGGCGAAGCAACCCCTATCTGAATTGAATCGAAATTATTAAGTTCAAACATAACGCTTCTCCTTATTCGTTATCTTCGTCGTCCCAGTCGTCTAACAGACTGCCGTCGGGAATCGTAGTGTCGATTTCGTCGTCATCGTCGTCAATCATCGAGAACCCTTCGTCGCTTAAATCAACGTCTTCGTTATCGACGAATACGTCTTCGACGTCTTCCGTTTCCTTGAAGTCGTCAACGATAGAAACTTCTTCCTTCGTTTCCTTCTCTTTGAACGCAGGTATATCGTCGTTCTCGCTTTCGATAAGTTCTTTAAGCGAAATTTCTTCCTTGTTTTCGGTAAGAACTTTTACGTCGAGTGCTAACGACTGCATTTCTTTTAAAAGTACCTTAAACGCTTCGGGAATACCGGGTTCGCTGATGTTAGTGCCCTTAACTATGGATTCGTAAGTCTTAAAGCGCCCCGCAATGTCGTCCGACTTGACGGTCAAGATTTCCTGCAAGATGTGTGCCGCACCGTAGGCTTCCAAAGCCCAGATTTCCATTTCGCCGAAACGCTGTCCGCCGAACTGCGCTTTACCGCCCAAAGGCTGCTGGGTTACGAGGCTGTACGGACCTGTCGAACGTGCGTGAATCTTATCGTCAACCAAGTGGTTAAGTTTTATCATATACATCTGACCGACGGTAACCCTGTTTTCGAAGGGTTCGCCCGTCCTGCCGTCGTAAAGTTGAATCTTGCCGTCCACTTCGCCGTCGGGATTTACTATGTTGTTTTCTTTTAACAGTTCTTTAATATCGCTTTCGGTCGCGCCGTCGAATACGGGGGTTGCGATCTTCCAGCCGAGTTGCTTACAGACAAGCCCCAAGTGAACTTCCAGAACCTGTCCGATATTCATACGCGAAGGAACGCCCAACGGGTTAAGTACGATTTGTAAGGGCGTACCGTCCGCCATAAACGGCATATCGCTTTCGGGCAGAACTCTCGAAACGACGCCCTTGTTTCCGTGGCGGCCCGCCATCTTATCGCCGATGCCGATTTTACGTTTTTGGGCGATATATACGCGGACGAGTTTGTTTACCCCGGGGGGCAACTCGTCTTTATTCGCTCTCGTGAATATCTTAACGTCAACGACTATACCGCTTTCGCCGTGCGGAACGGTAAGCGAAGTATCTCTCACTTCTCTCGCCTTTTCGCCGAATATAGCGCGTAAAAGTCTTTCTTCGGGGGTAAGTTCCGTTTCGCCTTTCGGGGTAACTTTACCGACGAGAATGCTGCCGCTGGTTACTTCCGCACCGACCCTTATAATACCGTCTTCGTCAAGATCTTTAAGCGCGTCTTCGCCGACGTTCGGAATATCTCTCGTAATTTCCTCTTCGCCGAGACGCGTATCGCGCGACTCGATTTCGTATTCTTCTATATGGATAGTGGTGAACACGTCTTCCCTTACGAGTTTTTCGGAAAGCAGTATAGCGTCTTCGTAGTTATAGCCTTCCCAACTCATAAAGCCGACAAGAATATTACGCCCTAACGCGAGTTCGCCGTTCCTTGTCGAAGGTCCGTCGGCAATGGTCTGTCCCTTTTCCACCTTTTCGCCCTTATCGACGATAGGTCTCTGGTTAAGACAAGTGCCCTGGTTGCTCCTTTCGAACTTTTTGAGTTTATACTCTCTGTCCGTGCCGTCCGCTTCGGTGATAACGATTAAATCGCTTGCGACGCTTTTCACGACGCCCGCTTCTTTGGCGTTTACCATAACGCCCGAATCGTATGCGATACGGCGTTCGATACCCGTCGCAACTATTGCGTTTTCGGGGCTAAGCAGCGGAACTGCCTGACGTTGCATGTTAGAACCCATCAGCGCACGGTTGGTATCGTCGTTCTCAAGGAACGGAATAAGCGCCGTAGCAACCGATATAAGTTGCTTGGGCGATACGTCCATATAATCTATGTTTTCTTTTACGTCTTCGGTAATGTCGGCGCGCCTGCGGCAGGACACACGGTCGTGCGCGAAATACTTGTTGTCGATAAGCGGTTCGTTAGCCTGCGCGACGGTGTAGTTATCTTCTTCGTCCGCCGTTAAGTAATCGACGTGTTCGGTTACAATCGTAGAAACCGTACCGTCTTCGTTCAAGGTGTGTTCCACCTTTCTGTACGGGGATTCTATAAACCCGTATTCGTTGACTTGCGCGTAAGACGTAAGCGAAGTGATTAAACCTATGTTCTGACCTTCGGGGGTTTCTATCGGGCACATTCTTCCGTAGTGCGTGTAGTTGACGTCGCGGACGTCGAAAGTTGCCCTGTCTCTGTTGATACCGCCCGGCCCTAACGCGGAAAGTTTACGCTTGTGCGTGAGTTCCGCGATGGGGTTGGTCTGATCCATAAATTGCGACAGTTGCGAAGAACCGAAGAATTCTTTTATAGCCGAACTTACGGGGCGTACGTTGATTAAGCCCTGTGCGGACACTTCTTTGGGATCTTGCGTAGCCATACGTTCTTTGATAACTCTTTCGAGTCTTGCGATACCGATGCGGAACTGATTCTGCAAGAGTTCGCCGACAGAACGCACGCGGCGGTTGCCCAAGTGGTCTATTACGTCCACCGAATTAAGTCCGAAGTTAAGATCGAGGTTTACAGAAACCGCTGCCACGATATCGTCAACCGTGATATGTTTATGATTGAGTTTATCAAGCAGGATTCTTATATCTTTCTTGCCTTCGATAGTCAAAGGTTCTTTTATGTCTTCCTGCAAGAGTTTGTAGAACGCCACGCACGCGTTTACGAACTTTACGCGCGTTTCTTTTGCCTTTAAGGCGTTCTTCTTGTCTTCGGGTTTTTCTTCGCCCGCGGGGATTTCCGCGTCGTCTATATAGAAGAACCCGTTTATTTCCTTGCGCAGCAATTCCGCGGTCTCTTCCACGCCCTTTTCGTTTGCCGTCTCGTTTACGAGTGCCGAGAATTTAACCATCGGATAGTAAACGTAGTCCAAAAGCCCGAACAGTTTGGGTTCTTTGCCGAACGCACTCTTGAAACTTACCACGTTGTTGCCGATAATCTTATGTTTTACGCCGTTTACTTCGGTATAGAACGCGTTGATGCCTGCGTTCTGAATATCTTCCGCCTGCGATTTATTGATTATGTCGCCCGCGCGCGCCAGAATTTCGCCGTCCGCGGAAATAACGTCTTCCGCACTCTTTAAGCCGACGATACGCACGCCGAGACGGAGACGCTTATTGAATTTATATCTGCCCACTCTCGCAAGGTCGTAGCGCCTTGCGTCGAAGAATATGTTTTTAAGATGCTGTCTTACCGCGCTGTCCGTCGGAATTTCCGCGGGACGCAGACGGCGGTAAAGTTCGACGAGTCCTTCGTTTTCAGACTTCGACGAATCTTTCGCGGCGGTGTTTATAATCATTTCGTCGCCGTCGTAGAGTTCGGAAAGCGCTTCGTCCGTACCGAATCCCAACGCCCTTAAAAGCACGGTGGCGGTAATTTTTCTGGTTCTGTCAACGTGTACCCAGAGTACGCCCTGCGAATCCTGTTCAAACTCAAGCCAAGCCCCGCGCGAAGGCTGAACGGTGGTTTCGAATAATTTTCTACCCGACTTGTCCACCTGCACCTTGTTGGTAACCCCCGGAGATCTTACGAGTTGGGAAACGATAACCCTTTCCGCACCGTTTATGATAAACGAACCGTTGTCGGTCATAAGCGGGAAGTCGCCCATAAATACGTCCTGATCCATAACCTCGTCGGTTACTTTGTTGACAAGCCTTACTTTGACGCGCAGCGGCAAAGCGTAAGTCGCGTCCCTGTCGCGGCACTCTTTTTCGTTGTATTTCGGCGCACCGTCCAAACTGTGGTCTAAAAAGTACAGTTCGAAGTGGTCCGAATAGTCGGTAATAGGCGAAAAGTCTTCAAGCACTTCGCTTATACCTTCGCGTATGAACGCGTCGTAAGAATCCTTCTGAATCTGGACAAGGTAAGGAAGTTCGATCGCTTCTTTGATCTTGCTGAACGTTTTTCTCTTAATCTTGCCGCACTCGATTTCGGGTAGTTTCCGTGTCATTAAAACACACTCCTTATTAAAAATTCTTTTTGTCAAGTGTTTACAAACGTAAAATTTTGTTGTATAATTACGTTGTCTTGACGATAAACGGTTAAATCTATCGTGTTTTTCTGCGGTTTTATTGCAAAAAATCCCCTGATTTTCAGCGTTTTTCCTGCGAAAATGCGATAAAACTCGATATTAACCTATCATAATGCATTATATAATGTTATCCTAAATCGTCAAGGTTGTCAAGCGATTGAAAAAACTTTTTAAAAATTTTTTTAAAAACCCGTTTTTTCGCCTAAAAAACAGTTTAAAAACGGATAAAAAGGGCGTTATGAGAATAGATAAGTTCTTAAAAGTTTCACGGCTATTAAAGCGCAGAACCATTGCGGGCGAAGCGGCAAAGGGCGGCAGGGTTAAAATAAACGGCAAAACCGTTAAACCCGCGCACGAAGTAAAAACAGGCGACGTGGTGGAATTAGGTTTTCAGAGCGGAACTATCACTTTCCGCGTACTCGCTATAAAAGAAACGGTAAAAAAGGAAGAAACTTCTTCCCTGTACGAAATTATTTCGGAATAAATTTTTACGGTAATACCTATGAAAGAAAAAATTACGGTAATTATCGCCGCGGCGGGCAGCGGCGAACGGGCAAAACTCAATAAGAACAAAATTCTGGAAGACCTCGGCGGCGTAAGCGTAATACGCAGAACTTTCGACGCGTTTTCTTCGTCAGGGCTGATAGACGAATATATCGTCGCCGCAAAACGGGAAGAAATACCCGTTATAAAGCCGCTACTTCCCGACTTCGTGAAGTTTGCCGTAGGCGGGGCTACACGCACGGAATCGGTTAAAAACGCGCTTAACCTAACCACGGGCGAAATAGTGCTTATACACGACGGGGCGCGCCCCTTCGTTTCCAAAACGGTTATAAGCAACTGTATGGAAAGCGCTATAAAACACGGCAGCGGCGTGGCGGCAATTCCCACGCGCGACACGGTGGCGGAAAGTTCGGAAACTCCCAAATATCTCGGCAAAAAAGGTTTGCTGCTTATTCAGACGCCGCAGGCTTTTAAGACGGCGAAAATTAAAGCGGCGTACGAAAAGGCGGGCGATAAAGTTTTTAACGACGACGGCGAAGTATATTTAAACAGTTTCGGCACGCTTAATTTTGCGGACGGCGATAAAGACAATATAAAACTCACCTACCCCGAAGACTTTAACTTTAACGCAAATAAGGAAACCCGCTTCGGCACGGGGTTCGACTGCCACAGGCTTGTTGAAAACAGAAAACTGATTTTAGGCGGGGTGGAAATTCCCTTTGAAAAGGGACTTTTGGGGCATTCTGACGCGGACGCTTTAACCCACGCTATAATGGACGCTGTTTTATCCGCCTGCGCTATGCGCGATATAGGGTTCTGGTTTCCGGACAGCGACGAAAAATACAAGGGTGCTGACAGTATGAAACTTTTAGCCGAAGTATTGCGTATAACGGGCGAAAAAGGGTTTAAAGCGGAAAGCGTTTCGGCGGTTATTATGGCGGAAAAGCCTAAACTTTCAAAATATATTCCCGCGATAACGGAACGCCTTGCGAACGCACTATGCGTTGCGCCCGATAAAGTCGGCGTTTCCGCAACCACCTTGGAAGGACTGGGATTTGTCGGAAGAGAAGAAGGCATTTGCGTTCACGCAAACGCCGTAGTGGTAAAACGATAATATAACAATATATATAAATAGCGGGCTGTGCAGTTTTGCACAACCCGCTTTCGTTTATAGGTTTTTATTTTAAAACCGCCTTTATACGCCTTACGCCCGCCGAAGAACTCTCTTCTTTAACAATCTTGAATATCCCAAGTTCTGCGGTGTTTTTAACGTGCGGCCCGCCGCATATCTGCTTATCTACCGCGCCTATCGTATAGATAGAAACGATTTCGTCCTGCGATTTGGGGTTAAAAACGCCGTACGCGCCTTCCGCCACCGCTTTATTATATGGCAATTCGCTGCGAACAACTTCGATTTTTTCCGCTATCGCGTCGTTTACGAACTTTTCAAGTTCTTTAAGTTCGTCGTCGGTCATCTTATGGTCGCAGTTAAAGTCGAAACGCATCCTTTCTTCGTTGATGTTAGAACCTTTCTGTTCGGTTTTCGTGCCGAACATTTTTCTTAGCCCCGCAAGCATAATGTGCGTTGCGGTATGGTAGCGGGTGGTCATTTCCGTGCGTTCCGTTAAACCGCCCTTCGCCTGCCCCGCCTGCGCCTTGCTTATTTCCTGATGCGCCTTAAATGCTTCTGCAAAACCCTTCTCGTCCACCGTTATTCCCTTTTCGGCGGCGAGTTCTTTGGTCAGTTCCAGCGGAAATCCGAAAGTATCGTACAATCTAAACGCCTGCTTGCCCGTCATCTCCGTTTCGGGGATATAAGACGCGTCTTTCTCTTTCATAAACGCGTTTTTGCGTTCCATACCCGTTATGCACTTGTCGAATTCTTTAATACCTGCGGCAAGCGTAGCCTGGAATTTCTTGGTTTCCTTTTCTATCTCGTCTAAAATATAACTTTCCTTTTCGATAAGCAACGGATACGCGGTGTCGTAAACCTGTTCTATAAACACCTTGGCAACGCCTATCATCTCTGCGGCGTCTATATTTAAATCCCTGCAATACCTTATCGCGCGACGGAGAAGCCTTCTTAAAATATACCCCGCGCCGGTGTTAGACGGAACTATGCCGTTTATATCGCCTATAAGCATAACCGAAGTACGGGTGTGATCGGCGATAATGCGCATAGCCTTTCTCGCCTTTTCGTCCGTATCGTAGTTTTTGCCAGAAACCTTTTCGAGATAACTTATAGCGCCCGCGAATAAGTCGGTCTTATACCCGTCGTCGTAGCCGTTTAAAAAGAGCAGCAACCTATCAAGCCCGAACCCCGTGTCCACGTTCTTATTAGACAGTTCTTCGTAGCCTGTCGCGGTCTTTTTGTACTGCATATACACGTCGTTGCCGATTTCAACGTATCTGTTCCCCGTCAAAAAGTCGGAAGAGTCGCCTTTACCGTCTCTCGGATAAAACCACTCGTTATCAGGCCCGCAGGGCGTACCTACCGTGCCTTCTAATTCCCACCAGTTGTCTTTTTTCGGCAGGAAGAAAATATTTTCTTCCTTTATGCCGAGGGATTTTAAGAGTTCGGCAGTCTCCACGTCGCGCGGGGCTTTATCGTTCCCCTCGAACACCGTGGAACAGATTTTATCCTTATCGAACCCGAACTCTTTGGTTAAAAGTTCGAAAGTCCAGGCGGTTTTTTCCTTTTTAAAGTAATCGCCGAGCGACCAGTTGCCCATCATTTCGAAGAAAGTAAAGTGCGTAGCGTCGCCCACCGATTCGATATCCACCGTTCTGACGCAGCCCTGAACGTTGCAAAGCCGAGTTTTACCCGACGGGTGCGGGCGACCTAAAAGGTATGGCATTAAGGGTTGCATACCTGCCACGTTGAACATAACGCCCGTAGTTCCGTCGCCGATTAAAGAAACCGCGCCGATATTCAAGTGCCCTTTACTTTCGTAAAATTTTATCCATTTGTCGCGTAATTGTTTAGAAGTTATCATAATTTCGCCTTTTTAGTATTTTAATTTTTCTTGGTGATAGCGTATCCGTCTTTGGAATCCTTTATTTCGTAGCCCAGCGCGGAAATCTTATCGCGCAGTTCGTCCGACTTTGCCCAGTTCTTTTCTTTTCTGAAATTAAACCGTTCTTCCGCAAGCGCCTTTACTTCTGCGGGAATATCGCTTTGCGCTTTGTCCTTTACGCTGTTTAAAAACTCGTCGGCATCCGTACAGAAAAGCCCCAACAGCGAATAAGTCTTAATAATCTGGCTTATATCCGCCCCGACGGTGTTATCGCCCGCCGCAATCTTCGCCTTCGCCGCCTTGAAATATCCGAAAAGCAGCGACAGCGCGAGCGCGGTGTTAAAGTCGTCGTCCATAGCGCGATTAAACTCGTCGTCTATCGCCTTGTTTTCGCCCGTTATCGAAACGCCCTTGTCCTTCGCTTCCTTTATAATAGAATAAAACCCCGCGAGATGCTTTTCCGCTTCCGGAAACAGCGTATCCGTAACGTTTATGTCGCCGCGGTAGTTGGTAGAAAGCAGCGCAAACTTAATGGTTTCGGGCGAATATCTGTCCAAAAGGTCTTTGAGTAAAAGGCTGTTGCCCAGGGACTTACTCATTTTTTGTCCGTTGACTTTGATAAGTCCGTTGTGTATCCAGTATTTAACGAACTGCTTGCCCGAAAGCGCTTCCGACTGCGCGATTTCGTTCTCGTGGTGCGGGAAAATCAAATCCCTGCCGCCGCCGTGAATATCAATCCTGTCGCCGAAAGTCTTGTAGTTCATTGCCGAACACTCTATATGCCACCCCGGTCTGCCGTTGCCCCAGGGCGACTGCCAGAAGGGTTCGCCGGGCTTTACCGACTTCCACAGCGCGAAGTCCAAGGGATTTTTCTTCATTTCGTCGTTATCTATTCTAACGCCGTCCAAAGCGTCTTCAAGATTCCTGTGCGATAAATTGCCGTAGGACGGGAATTTTTCCACCGAAAAATACACGTCGCCTTTCGGGGTAGCGTACGCGTAGCCCTTTTCAACGAGTTTACTTATAAACGATATAATATCGTCCATACTTTCGGTGGCTTTTATCCATACGGACGGTTCGTCCACTTTCAGCCGTTTCATTTCCGCGTCGATTTTATCTATCATATCGGCGGCGTACTTGTCGGCGGGAATACCCGTCTCGTTAGACTTCGCGATTATTTTATCGTCCACGTCGGTATAGTTTCTCGCATACTTCACGTTATAGCCGCTTTTTGCGAGATACTTTCTTATAATATCGTAAATAAGCGCCTGATAGGCGTGCCCTATATGCGCTTCGCCCGAAACGGTTATGCCGCAGGCGTACATATTAACGTCTTTGCCGCTTATCGGCACGAATTCTTCCTTTCTGCCCGAAAGCGTGTTGAAAATCTTCATACTCTACTGTCCTTTTATTTCTTTTTGCCGTTTTTTCCCGCTTTTAACTCGTCAATCTGTTTTTGAAGTTCGTAGACCTTACCCTGTAAGTTGCAAAGTTCTTCCTGCAAGGGATCGCATTTCTCCTGTTCTAAATCGTCGGGCTTTTCACCGTTTATTCTTACTACGTGCGCGGGTACGCCGACTACCGTCGCAAAAGGCGGTACTTCGCGAAGAACCACCGCGTTTGCGCCTATCTTCGCGTACTCGCCGACGGTAAAGCCGCCCAAAACCCTTGCGCCCGCGGAAATTATCGCGCCGCGCTTTATGGTCGGGTGGCGTTTGCCCTTTTCCTTACCCGTTCCGCCAAGCGTTGCGCCCTGATAGATAACCACGCCTTCTTCCACTTCCGCGGTTTCGCCTATAACTACGCCCGCGCCGTGGTCTATAAACACGCCGCCGGCAATCTTTGCCGCGGGGTGAATTTCTATGCCCGTGAAAAACCGTGCCGTCTGACTTATTATCCGCGCCAAAAGTTTCAGTTTTATTTTATAGAAAAAGTGCGCGACTCTGTACCAGGAAAGCGCGTGAACGCCCGAATAAGTAAGCCATATTTCAAACTTATTCCGTGCCGCGGGGTCGTTTTTCTTGGCGGCGTTTATGTCCGCGCGTAATCTTTTAAAGAACATTTCGATAAAACCTTTTGCGCCCGTAGATTTACCGTTTTAACAAGGTACGGGCAAACGCGCCGCAAGGCGCATAGTAATACATTATTATTCTATCACCAAAACGGCGGCTTTTGCAACCATAAAAAGTCAAAATCGCCGTTATTTTTTATAAATTTTTAACGCAAACGCAAAATTTTACCGCCGTAAAGGATTTTCGGCGTTAAAAATCGTTGATTTTAGATGCGGTAAAAGATATAATAGTAATAAAGTCTATCGTTTTAACGGAGTCAAAAATGCTTGATTTAAAGAGAATTCAGGAAGATAAGGAACGTATCGCCGAACTTCTGGCGAGAAAGGGCTATACCGCGGATTTCGACACGGTTTTAAAAGCCGACGCCGAACGCCGCGCCGTAATTGCGGAAGTTGAAAGTTATAAAGCCGAACGCAACAAAGTTTCGGCGGAAATTCCCGCACTTAAAAAAGCGGGCAAGCCCGTGGACGAAATTTTTGCAAAAATGCGCGCTTTGGGAGACAAAATCGCAGAACTTGACGAAAAGGCGAAAGCACTTGAAAATAAAGTCTTCGATTTACTTGCCGTAATGCCGAATATCCCCGACGAAGACCTTCTCCCCGGCGAAAAAGAAAACAACGCGGTGGTAAAAGTCTTCGGTAAAATGCCCGAATTCGGTTTTAAGGCGCAAAACCACGTCGATATATGCACAAAGCTCGGTTTAATCGACTATACTCGCGGCACGAAACTTTCTGGCGGCGGATTCTGGCTTTACCGTGGCGACGGCGCAAGATTAGAGTGGGCATTACTTAATTTCTTTATTTCAGAACACTTAAAAGACGGATACGAATTTATTCTGCCCCCGCACCAACTCGGCTACACTTGCGGTTTCGGCGCAGGGCAGTTCCCCAAGTTTTCCGACGAAGTGTACTGGCTGGATTGCGACGAAGACCGCAAAAAGAACAGATTTATGCTTCCGACGGCGGAAACGGCACTCGTCAATATGTACGCGGGCGAAATAATAGACGAGGCGAAACTCCCTATGAAATTCTTCGCCTATACCCCCTGCTACCGTAAAGAGGCGGGTTCTTACCGCGCGGAAGAGCGCGGTATGATACGCGGGCATCAGTTCAATAAAGTGGAAATGGTACAGTACGCGCACCCCGACAAGAGTAAACAGGCTTTTGAAGAACTAGTCGGCAAAGCGTGTTCTTTAATGGAAAAGTTAGGCTTGCATTTTAGGCTATCTAAACTCGCCGCGGGCGACTGTTCGGCGTCTATGGCGAGAACTTACGATATAGAAGTTTATATCCCGTCTATGGGGATATATAAGGAAGTAAGTTCGGTATCCAACGCGAACGACTATCAGGCAAGGCGCAACAACACCAAGTTCCGCGACTCCGCTACCGGCAAAACCGCCTTCGTTCACACCCTTAACGGTTCGGGACTCGCAACGAGCCGCGTGTTCCCCGCAATTATAGAACAGTTCCAGAACGCAGACGGTTCGGTGAATATTCCGGAAGTATTACAACCCTTTATGGGCGGGCAAAAAGTTCTGAAATAACTTAAAAACGCATTGTATAAGACGCGCCCTACCGCAATTTGCGGTCGGGCGCGTATTATAAGATAACTTTTAACTTATTTCAAAATTTTCTGTCCGCCCATAAACGGCTGTAACACTTCTGGGATCGTAACCGTGCCATCGGCGTTCTGGTACTGTTCGATTATAGCAGGGAAAACGCGGCTGGTCGCGAGACCA
>JAFZYZ010000128.1 GCA_017615975.1 Clostridia bacterium
CGCAAGATATTGCGGGCGGGTGTTTTACGTGCGGAATTTTCAAATTCAGTTGGCAAAGTGCAGCGCCTTTTCTTCCCTATACCTTTCCACCGCTTTAAGATAGCGTTCGGAAAGGGTAAGCGTGTATTTCTGGCGTTCCGCGTACGTCATCTTGTCAAACGCCTTTTTGTCGGTAAGCCTGCCTATCGCGTCGGAAATCTCACCTTCTTCGTCCAAAATCTTCTTTACCTTTAAATAGAACTCTTCCTCGTCGTCTTTACGGTTCTTTATGTTTTCCGAAACGACGTAAGTGTAATATTCCTTAACTTTGGACGGCGCAACGCCCGCTTCGCTTGCTTTTTCTATCTTTTCGCCCAAATCTCTATGATAGTTTTGCCAAAACCCGTTTTTAAGCCTTAACTTGGCTTCTTTTGCGTATTGTTTAAGCGTTTTTTCTTCCATCATTATTCCCCTATCTATAATAATTTACAAAACCCGACAATTTTCGCGCGGGCAAAATAAAACCTACCGTTTTATAACGATAGGTTTCTTTGGTGTCAGCCTTTAATGCTTCTCTTTCTCGCCGCTTCGGACTTCTTTTTTCTCTTTACGGAAGGGCTCTCGTAAAATTCTTTTTTACGAAGGTCGCCGATTATCCCGTCTCTCGAACACTTTCTTTTAAAGCGTCTCAAAGCGCTGTCGAGATTTTCGTTTTCACCGACTCTCACAATACTCATCCTTTTCACCTTCCTTTGCCGCACGGCGGTTATTCGCTTTAATTAGCGTAAACAAATTGTATTACATTATAGAAAGGTTTGTCAAGGTTTTTTCACACCATTTTGGAAAATTCTTTTTTTAGCCTTAATATAATCTTCTTTTCCAGCCGCGAAATATAACTCTGCGAAATCCCAAGCATATCCGCCACCTCTTTCTGCGTCTTTTCTTCCGCACCGTTTAAGCCGTAGCGTAGTTCCATTATCTCCTTTTCCCGCCCGTTCAGCCGAGAAAGCGCTTCCTTCAACAATTCGTTTTCCACGCCGCTTTCTATCGACTTGAACACGCAATCGTTATCAGTACCCATAACGTCCGAAAGCAACAATTCGTTGCCTTCCCAGTCGGTATTTAAAGGTTCGTCGAAAGACACTTCGTTTTTAAGTTTAGCCGCGCGCCGTAAATGCATTAAAATCTCGTTTTCTATACAACGCGACGCGAACGTCGCAAGTTTTACGTTCTTGTCCGAAGAAAACGAACCCACCGCCTTAATTAAACCTATCGTGCCGACGGAAATAAGGTCGTCCATATCCACGCCCGTGTTCTGAAATCTGCGCGCTATATATACTACAAGCCGCAAATTATGTTCCACAAGCATATCTCTCACTCGGTTTTCGCCCTTTTCCAGCCGAACTACAAGTTCCGCCTCTTCTTCGGCGGTGTAGGGAGACGGCAACACGTCCCCGCCGTTTATGTAGTGCAGAAGGTTTTCGTCAAAAGAAAACAACTCCAAAAACCTTTTCAGTTTACACAGCAATCCTTTCATTTTTCGCCTCCTTGAACGCCAGATTCAAAATAGCGTCGTAGCCGTTAAAAGTCTTGTCCGCGACGCAAACCCTTACGTTATAAAATATATTCTTGATGTCGCCCGAATATATCACCAGCATATCGGGTTTAAAGGAAATTTTTTTCTCTGTACCCACGGCGGTATGGACGGTGATATGCTTTGCGCTTTTTAAAAGCGCGGGCGTGATAATGGGCGCTACCGCGCGTGAACTTACTACTATTACGGGCGTAAGCCCGTCGTACAAAGCGTTCCCCGTATCGAAAAACCCGCGCAATACAACCGATTTCCCGCCGCATACTATCTCGGTTTTTACGACAAGCCCCGACAGGTCTTTGGCGCGGTAGAAATAACGTATAAGCGCGGTCATAAACCGTATAAGGATATAAACGGGCAGAACCATAAACGCAATGGAAATTTCAGAAGAATATTCTATGCCGAACAGTGTAAACGCGCCGATAATCGCGCCGCCCGTAAAGAACGTAAGCCCCAAAAATACGGCGGTAAAGGAGGCGTATTCTTTTGCGGAATAAAATTTCGCCGCAGAAAAGGTTAAAAGCAGCCCGAACAGAATTTTAGCGCTAGTAATTATAAGGGCGTTATCGGTTATAAGTGGATAAATAAGCGCGAACACCGCGCCCAAAGCCGAACACGTTATAAGCCGCAAGCGCGAAACTTCCCGCCCCGTTATCTTAAAAGCGGTCTTAAATAACATAAGGTCTATAAAGAAATTGTCGATAAATACGTATTCGATATATACCGTCATTTTTACGCCCCGTAAAAAGCCTATCACAGGGCGTAAAAGGTTTTAGAAAAGATTTTACGGGATATTGCTTTATTTTGCCGAAACGCTTTAAATAAAAAACCGCCCCCGCGGATTTTATCCGCAGGGGCGGGGCTATAATTTTAATTTTCTATTCCATAAAATCGGTTATTATTCCGTTTTCCACGTATAAATACTCGTCTTTTACCGCTATTTTATCGTCCGTTATATCAAGATATTTCGCGTTCTTCTTTATCGCCTTTTCGTAATCTTTGAATATATCCGTCCCGAACGTCTTTTTATAATCTTTTACGTCTATCCCGTCTGCGGTTCGCAAGGCAAGCATTATATACTCGAAATTATTGTCTTTGCCTTCTATAACGGTGCTGTTCGCTTCCGCAGGGCGGTTAAAGATTATATCATTACAGTATTCGTCTATAGAATACGTGTTCGTAAACCGCCTGCCGTCTATAAAAGACGCTGCCGCTACGCCCAAACCTATATATTCCCCGCGCTTCCAGTAATTAAGGTTATGGCGGCTCTCATATCCTTTTTGCGCGAAATTACTTACTTCGTAGCGGTAAAAGCCCTTTTCCTTTAAGTACGCCCGCACGCTGTCGTATATATCCGCCGTCTCGTCGTCGGATAACAGTTCCCCGTTTAGATAGTCGGTGTAAATGGGCGTTCCGACTTCTGGCGTTAGGGCGTACATTGAAATGTGCCGTACCCCGCCCGCTATCGCTAAATCCACCGTCTTTTTAACGTCTTCCGCTTTTTGTTCCCAAAGCCCTATTAAAATATCCGCGGATACGTTCTCACCCTTTAACAGATTGCAGGTTTTTAAAAAGTCCTTTGCCGTGTGTATGCGGTTTAAGCGTTTAAGTTCTTCGTCAAAGCCCGACTGTAAACCTATCGAAAAACGGTTTATCCCCGCTTTTTTGTATTCGGCAACTTTTTCCGCATCCACCGTGCCGGGGTTTAACTCTATGGTTATCTCCGCATTGTCCGCAATATCGAAATACTGCCTTATTTGCTTTATTTCGCCCGCTATGAACTTTGCGGGTACGATTGACGGCGTTCCCCCGCCGATATACACCGTATCGAACTTTTTGCCTTTAAGTTGCAAGCCCCTGCCCTTTGTTTCGCGGTAAAGACAGGCAAAATAACTTTCCGTCTTATTTATTTCGTTAGGAAAGGACGCAAAATCGCAATAAGTGCATTTACTTTTGCAAAATGGTATATGAACGTAAATCCCCGCCATAAAAACTCCTTTTACAAATTCGACAAAGCCTTTTATCGTTGCAAAATATTATCTACACCCGTTTTTCGTGGTAATATACGAAATTTCACCAAAGCAAAGACGTATATGCCGAAAAGCATTAGTGCAAAAGCGCCGCCGATAATGCAGGAAATAATATTCGAAACGCCGAAACCTTCTTTCGCCATAAAGATATACGCCACGGTAGTGGCTGTCATAAAGGTTGCGGGCAACGCCGTAAGCAGAGAACCGAATTTATATTTGCCCTGTTTTAAAAGATATACGGACGCAACCCAAAGGGTGATGGCGGCAAGCGTTTGATTACTCCAAGAAAAGTAGCGCCATACTATCTGAAAGCCGTTGGCGTTTGAAATGGCAAACCAAGTCAAAAGCCCGCCCACGCCCAAAAGCGGTAGCGTGATTACAAGGCGGTTTTTAATACTCTTTTGTTTAAGGCGGAAAGTTTCGCCCAAAATAAGCCTTGCGCTGCGGAAAGCGGTATCGCCAGAAGTTATAGGACAAATAATAACGCCCGCCACGGCAAGAACCGCGCCGACCGTGCCCAGCGTACCCGTGGATATTTCGTACACGACGTTAGACGCGCCGTCTTTAAGGGCGGTATTTAAAAGTTGCGTAGAACCGTAAAACGCCACGCCTGCCGCCGCCCATATTAGGGCAATAACTGCTTCGCTTATCATAGCCCCGTAAAAAATCTTTCTGCCTTCCTTTTCCGTTCTTATACACTTTGCGACCATAGGCGACTGCGTTGCGTGAAAGCCCGACACCGCGCCGCAAGCGACGGTAATAAACATATACGGCCAGACGGGCGTGCCGTCCGGATGCAGGTTTTTAAGCGACAGTTCGGGAATAGTAAATTTCCCACCCGAAAAAATCGTTCCGCCAAGCACCGCAAGCGCCATTACGATAAGCAGAACGCCGAAAACGGGATAAAGTTTACCGATAAGTTTATCTATCGGTAAAAGCGTTGCGGTAAGATAATAAACCAAAATCACTATCGCCCAGAAAGTACCGTTCATCCAACTTACGGGCACTAATTTATCGAGTAGCGCGGCGGGGCTTGTTACGAACACCACCCCGCAAAGTACCAAAAGCACGACGGAAAAGACGCGCATAATCCATTTAACCGTTTTTCCGAGATAATTGCCGGATATTTCGGCGATAGACGAACCGCCGTTTCTTTCGCTTATCATTCCCGACATATAGTCGTGAACCGCACCGCCTAAAATAGAACCCAAAACGATCCATAAAAAGACTATCGGTCCGAACACCGCACCCATAAGCGCGCCGAAAATAGGTCCTGTGCCCGCTATATTCAAAAGTTGTATCAGAAAAGATTTCCAAGGTTTCATAGGAACGCAGTCCACCCCGTCGTTTATGGCAACGGCGGGCGTTTTCCTTGCGTCCGGCGCAAATACTTTTTCCGTAATCCGACTATATACCGTGTATCCTATCGCCAGCACGGCGAAAGCAATAAAAAGAGAAATCATAAAGTCCGTCCTATCTTCGTTTTTTTATATTTTTACTTATCGTTATCCGTTTTAAGAATAGAAATAAACGCTTCGGACGGGATTTCAACCGTGCCTATACTGCGCATCTTCTTTTTACCTTCTTTCTGCTTTTCAAGTAGTTTCTTCTTTCTGGTAACGTCGCCGCCGTAGCACTTGGCTAAAACGTCCTTTCTATACGCTTTAACCGTTTCCCGCGCGATTATCTTGCCGCCCACCGCTGCCTGTATCGGAATTTCAAACATCTGCCGCGGAATTACGTCCTTTAACTTTTCGGCAATCTGTCTGCCCCGTTCGTAAGCCTTATCCTTATGCACGATAATGGAAAGCGCGTCGCAAATCTCGCCGTTTAACAGCATATCGAGTTTTACGAGTTCGCTCTTTTGGTAGCCCGAAATCTCGTAATCGAAAGACGCGTAGCCCTTGGTGCGGGATTTTAGACTATCGAAAAAGTCGTAAATTATCTCGTTTAAAGGCAGAATATATTTCATTTCAACGCGCGTTTTGTCAAGGTAAGTCATATCCTTATACGTGCCGCGCTTTTGCTGGCAGAGTTCCATAATAGGACCGACGTAGTCCGGCGGGGTGAAAATACTTGCCGAAATAACGGGTTCTTCCATATAGGCAATCTCGGTCGTTGGCGGCAAGTGCGTGGGATTTTCGACGACAAGCATAGTGCCGTCCGTCTTATACACTTTATAAGAAACGCTGGGCGCGGTAGTGATTATCTCTAAATCGAATTCCCGCTCGATGCGTTCCTGAATAACGTCCATATGCAGTAGCCCCAAAAATCCGCAGCGGAAACCGAACCCCAAAGCCACCGAATTATCGGGTTCGATGGACAGCGCCGCGTCGTTTAACTTTAATTTTAAGAGTGCGTCTTTAAGGTCGTTATATTTACTGCCGTCAAGCGGGAACACGCCCGAAAAGACCATGGGCAGCGCCTTTTTATAGCCCGCAAGCGGCTTATCCGCAGGGCGCGCCACTTCAGTTATGGTATCGCCCACCTGCGTATCTTCGATACTTTTAACGCTTGCCGCTATATAGCCTACTTCGCCCGCTGAAAGGCTGTCTGTAGCAAGCATTTTGGGCGCAAAAACGCCTACTTCGGTTACCGTAAACTGCTTGTCCGACGTAAAGGTCTTGATTTCCGTACCGACTTTAACCGTTCCGTCCACGATGCGCACGAAACAGATTACCCCTTTAAAATTATCGTAAAAACTATCGAAGATAAGCGCTTTTAAGGGCGCGTTCCTATCCCCTTTCGGTGCGGGAATTTTCTTTACAATCTGTTCTAAAACTTCGCCGACGTTAAGCCCGCTTTTAGCGGAAATACGCGGCGCGTCAGATGCGTCCACACCCAAAATATTCTCTATTTCCGCCGCCGCTTCGTCGGGGCGGGCGGACGCTAAATCCATTTTGTTTATGACGGGCATAATTTCCAAATCGTTATCGATTGCAAGATAGGCGTTAGCGAGAGTCTGCGCCTGAACCCCCTGCGTTGCGTCCACGATTAAAATAGCGCCTTCGCACGCCTTTAAGGAACGGGAAACTTCGTAGGAAAAGTCAACGTGCCCGGGGGTGTCGATTAAATTAAAAACGTACTCAACGCCGTCTTTCGCCTTATAGAACATACGCACGGGCGTGAGTTTTATGGTTATCCCGCGTTCCCGCTCTAAGTCCATAGAATCAAGGAGTTGTTCTTTACTTTCGCGTTCCGAAACCTGCCCCGTCATTTCCATAAGTCTGTCGGCAAGCGTGCTTTTGCCGTGGTCGATATGCGCTACTATGCAAAAATTTCGTATGTTTTTTTGTTCGATTGACATTTTTTACCCGTTCGTTTATAATTTCAAATATAGAATAAGTATATATTATTTATCGATTTTTTGCAAGCGATTTGATTTACAGGAGAAACTATGGCACTTAAAAACGACTGCTGGCTTTTAACCCGCCCTATCGCCCACCGCGGTCTTTGGGGCGGCGATATCGTGGAAAACTCTCTTACCGCTTTTAAGGCTGCCGCGGATAAGGGCTTTCCTATCGAAATAGATTTATTTTTAACCACGGATAATGAAATCGTGTGCTTTCACGACGATACCCTTACCCGTATGACGGGAAAAAGCGGCAAAATTACCGAAAAAAGCCTTGCGGAACTTAAAGCCCTTTCGCTTTTAGGCACTAATGAGAAAATCCCTACTCTTCAAGAAGTGTTGGCGGTCTGCCGCGGCAAAATTCCCCTTTTAATCGAGATAAAAGACCAAGAAAATGACTACATAGTAGATAAAACGGTGGATATCTTAAAAAATTACGACGGGGAATTTGCCGTGCAGTCCTTTAACCCGTTCTATATAAAACGGGTTAAACGCCTTGCGCCCGAATTTATATGCGGCGTGCTTGGCACGCATAAAAAGGAACGCGGCAGAATTACGAATTTCGTATTAAAGCACCTGTGTTTTAACTTTATGATAAAACCCGATTTTATTAGTTTTCATAAAGAAGGCTTGAAATTCGTAAAACGAAAGAGCAAAAAAACGCCCGTCATCGCTTGGACTGTTAAAGACGAAAAAGAACGGGAAAATCTCCCGCCCTTCGTTAAAAACATAATTTTTGAAAACTTTATACCTGAAAAGTAAACTATTCGCCCGCGGCATTTGCCGC
>JAFZYZ010000129.1 GCA_017615975.1 Clostridia bacterium
ATTATTATATCGTTTCTTCTTTTATAATCTCGCCGTCAAGGGTTTTAAGCGTCAACTTATTATCGTCAAGCAGAATATAACTTCTCGGCGTGTCGTTCTTCGGCAGAGACACAGAACCAGCGTTTGCAACCAGAACGCCGTTTACCCGTTCTATAAAACCGGTGTGGAAATGCCCGTAAATAACGGCGTCGTATCTTGTGGCGGGCATAGCGTCTTTATTGTACATATGTCCGTGCGTGCAGAACACCGTCTTATTCCCGATAACTAAGCAGCAGTCTTCTATAAAGTCGAACTCGGATATAAGAGTATCCACTTGGCTGTCGCAATTCCCTTTTACCACGATAAGGCTGTCTTTAAGCCCGTTAAGTATTTCCGCCACTTGTTGGGGTGCGTAATCTTTCGGAAAGGGATTTCTCGGTCCGTGGTTATAGATGTCGCCCAAAAGCAAAAGTTTATCCGCCTTTTCGGCAATAAATCTCTCTTTTACCTTTTCCATATAGAACGCCGAACCGTGAATATCCGACGCGATAAGTATCTTCATAGTTCACCTTACAGCAGGTTTATGCCCTGCTTTTCATAATTTTTAATATCTTCGTCAGACCAGATTGATGCCTGTACTTCGCCGATATGCGCTTTTCTTAAAAGGAACATACAAAGTCTGGACTGTCCTATTCCGCCGCCTATGGTTAAAGGCAGCCTGCCGTTTACTATATCCTGACAGTAGGGGTTTTCGAGTTTGTACATTTCCTTACGCTTTTTAAGTTGTTTTAATAAAACGGTTTCGTCCACCCTTATACCCATAGAAGAAATTTCCATGGCTATACCTAAAACGTCGTACCATAACAGGATGTCGCCGTTAAGTTTCCAGTCGTCGTAGTCCGCCGCCCTGCCGTCGTGCGGTGCGCCGTCTTTTAAGTCCCAGCCGATCTGGTACACGAATATCGCGCCGTATTTTTTCGCCGCCGCGTTCTCCCGTTCCTTACGGGTAAAATTCGGGTATTCTTTTTCAAGTTGAGAAGTGGATACGAAGGTAATATCTTTCGGCATTTCGCGGGAAAGCACGGGATATTTCGCGCTGACCTTAGCCGCAGTCTTTTTTATCGCCTTATAAACGGTTTTCACCGTCTTTTTAAGGTAGGAAAACTTGCGTTCTTCTCTCGTGATGATTTTTTCCCAGTCCCACTGATCTACGTAAACGGAATGAAGGGGATCAAGCGTTTCGTCGCGGCGAATGGCGTTCATATCGGTATAAAGCCCGCTTTCCGCCGAAAAACCGTATTTTGCCAGCGCGTTCCTCTTCCATTTCGCAAGCGACTGGACTATTTCCACGTCCTTATTTAAGGTTAAAACGTCGAATCTAACCGCACGCTCCACACCGTTTAAGTTGTCGTTAAGACCGGTTGAAGGTTCTACGAACAGGGGTGCTGACACACGGGTTAAATTAAGCGCTTTGGCAAGTTCTTTTTCGAATTCGTCCTTAACGAACTTGATGGCTATTTCCGTATCCAAAAGATTAAGTTGCGATTTGTACTGCATAAGTTTACTCCTTGGTATCTGAATTGTCGGGCGGAATTACGGAAACTATCCGCGAATTGAACGCGCCGATATTCTTTAATTTTTTATCTAAAACGGCAAGTATTAAATACCATACCGCAATGAATACCACGCTTAAAATAAGTATGGATATTTCGTTTTTTATAAGCAGGTAATTTATTAAGACTGCAAGCCCTATTAAAACAAGCGGGACGAAAAAGGCTAACACCGTGCCTAAAAACCCGCCGCTTTCGCTGCGTTCTATAATAACTGCGTCGCCCGATTTTGCACCGACGGTGTTTTTAGCGTAAAACTCCGCCTTGTTAGTGCCGTCTTTGAAAAGACAAAGTCCGCACCCCGCGCACTCGGCTTTCTTATCCACCGAAACGACGGCGGTTTTGCCCGTTATTTCGCTTACTACGCCCCGTTCTCGTATCACTTAAAGAACTCCGCAACGGCGTTTAAGCCCACTTCGGTGTCCGTGCCGCTTTCCATATCCTTGATTTTGATAATCCCGCGGGCAAGTTCGTCCGAACCCAAAACGCCAACGAACTTTGCGCCGATTTTGTCCGCATACTTAAACTGCGCCTTAATTCCGCGCGCCATATAATCGGTGTCTGCGGAAACGCCCTGCGCCCTTAACGCGGAAACTATTTCAAACGCGCGGACGCGTGCTTCGTCGCCCATAGGCGCGATATAAACTTTAAGCCGTTCGCTTTCGGGAATACTGCCCGCACTCTCCAAAAGCAGCAAAAGCCGTTCAAGTCCCGCCGCAAAGCCTATGCCGGCAATATTTCCGCCGCCGAACTCTTCCACTAAGCCGTCGTACCTGCCGCCGCCTAGCACCGTGCCCTGCGCGCCTATCTCTTCCGACACGAACTCGAATACCGTTTTGGTATAATAGTCAAGCCCCCTGACTATTCGGGGATTTATCTTAAATTCCACGCCCGCCGCGGTAAGAAGGGACTGCAATTTTTCAAAATGTGCTTTGCAATCGTCGCAAAGATAGTCTAAAATAGACGGCGCGTTCAAGGTTATCGCCTTGCACTCTTCGTTCTTGCAATCTAAAATGCGCATCGGGTTTTTCTCGTACCTGTCTTTACACAGATCGCAGAGTTTATCGTAATTTGCCTGTAAATAGGCTTTAAGGGCTTTATGGTATTCCTTTCTGCACTCCTTACAGCCTATGCTGTTTATATACAGCGTAATGTTTTTAACGCCGATTTTATCGAGAAAAGTTTTGGCAAGAAGTATTACTTCCGCGTCCATACCCGCGTCAGTCGCGCCGAAAAATTCCACGCCGAACTGGTGAAACTCGCGTAATCTTCCCGCCTGCGGTCTTTCGTAGCGGAAACAGGGGGTAATGTAAAAGGTCTTTACAGGCAGCGCGCCCGCGTAAAGTCCGCTTTCCACGAACGAACG
>JAFZYZ010000013.1 GCA_017615975.1 Clostridia bacterium
GCACGCGCTTTTTATAATCTGAACCGATCAATCTCGGTTTTCCGAATTTAACTTTTTATCCCTTGCCTTAAACTTGTTAAAGGTATATTTGAATTTCTTCTGCGTAATATTGCCGTACTCTATGGCTTCGGTCGGGCAGTTGGAAATACACGCCATACAATGCGCGCATCTCGTTTTCCATACGGGCTTTCCGTCAACAATCCGTATATTGCCAAGCGGGCAGAGTTCGGCACATTTACCGCAAGCGACGCACTTATCCGACGCCGCAAACGGCTTTGAAGGCTGCTTAAAACGACACCATACGGGCGTAAACGGCACTATTATTATCTTTTCAAACAGATAAATATGCCTGTCTTTAAGTTTTTCGCCGTTTTTAACCGTTTCGTAAACCTTATCAAGTTTTGCGGCGGCGTCGTTTATCCTTTTCCGTATTTCCTCAAAATCAAGTTCGGAATAGGCGTTGCTGGCGATATAGTTTCTGGGCATCTTAAATTCCGCCCTGCCTAAATATCGCATTTTTTTAGCGCGCGTTATGCGCCTTGCCTGACAGGCGGAAATCCCCGCATAGCCGCCGCTTGTAAAAACGAAATAGGCGTTATTATTACCCGCAAGCCGCAGTTTCTTTAAGAATTTAACAAAAAAAATCGGCATTTCGCACACGTAAACAGGCGTACAGATAATAAAAGGCGTATCCGAATAAATTTCCGAACAGTCGTTATCTTTTATTCTCGGCAATAAATTAAGACATTTATCGTTCAGCCTGTTCGCCAACTCTTTGGCGATATACTCCGTATTGCCCGTTGCGGAAAAATAAAGCACCATTTAACTTCTTACCCAACCTATAATATCTTATGATAAAGTCTCTTCGGAAATTATCGCGTCGAAAGGTTTATCCCCTCTACGCGTAATCGAAACGACGTACCCGCTTATGCGCACGCAGCGTGAAAAGAACTTTTCACCGTTAAAACTTTTCACACCGTTAACAGGCAACGCGGGAATACTTGCCGCACGCACGGAAACGCCCGTACCAAACGCTTTTGCAAGGCTTTCCTTTGCCGTCCATATCTCAAAAAACCTTCCGTCGTCTTTTATATACGCAAACTCTTCGTCAGAAGATATATAGCGTTTAAGTCTTTCATCCGCACGGCGTATTTTTTCTATATCTATCCCGACGGGGCTTACGCTTTCGATAAACACTACCGCGCCTTTACCGTGCGAAATATTAAAATACTTGCCCAAAGCGTAAGGCTTGCCGTTTTTATCCGTTTCCCACTCGCCCACGTATTTACGTTTAAGATAGGCGGAAACCACGTGAGAAACCTTGTCTTCTTCAGCCTCGTACCCGTCGGCGCGTTCAAAATCTTCACGCAAAACATAGGAAAGCCCGTTAAGGTCTTTCCGCTTAATATTTTCCACGTCTATAAATTTTACGGTAAGTCGTTCTTCACTCATCTGAATTCTTCCCGAAACGCCGCTTTTATTCTATAAATGTTAAAATCAAAAATTAGGATTTTTATTTTTGGAAAACACGCAGCCGCAATAGTTCTGTCTGTACAGCCCGTATTCGTTTGAAAGTTCTATAGACTTCTGATAACCGCCGCGCTTTTTGAAATCCGAAGGCAGCCATTTTACGCCCGTTTCTTCGGCAACGCGTTCACCCGTAAGGTTAAGCAGCGCGGCGTTCTTTAACGGACTTAAAGTCAAAGTAGTCGCAAAAAACGAAAAGCCCTTCTCTTTTGCCTTTTCCGCCGTCTTTTTAAGCCTTAAATAAAAGCACTTTTCACAGCGCGCGCCGCCTTCGGGCGCGTCTTCAAGCCCTTTTGCCACGGCGTAAAACTCTTCGGGACAATACGTTTCCGATATCAGTTTTACCTCTAACGCTTCGCACAGCCGTTCCTGTTCCTTTAAGCGTTTAGCGTACTCTTCCAGCCCGTCTATATTCGGATTATAATAATATACCGTGATATCGAAAAAATCCTTTATCCGTTCTATGCACGCCGAAGAACAGGGCGCACAGCAGGCGTGAAGCAGTAGCGAAGGCCTTTCCCCGACCTTTTTATAAGCGGAAATAACTTTTTCCATTTCCCTGTCGTAATTTACGTTATTCAATCTCGCACCTTTCTATCTTATCGCCGTTTTTGCGTATTACGTACGCCTTGCCGCCTGATGACAGCGACCTTTCGGGCACGCCGTTTTTAAACACTATCGCGGCGTCGTTTTCCACCGCGAACGCACTTTCAAATTCGCTTTTTATAAAAGTCTCGGTAAAATCCTTTTCCCGTTCGTTAAAATGCGGCGTGATAAGCCCTTCTATCAACCCTAAACCCTTGTGCAGGCTGTATTCGACGCTATTTCCGCGCATTATCTCGAAATCGGTGTACATATCCGAAAACCAGCAGATAGCCCCCGCGGAAAGCCCGCAAAGTATTTTGCCTTGATTATACGCGTCTATAAGCAGTTTATCCACTCCCTTCTTCTTCCACAGGTCAAGCATAAACACCGTATCGCCGCCGCCCACGTAAATACAGTCCGCCGCGGCGATTTTATCCGCGATTTTCTGCATATCCATTTCGCCGTACACCAAAAGCCCAACTTCCGCCTTTATGTCGAAAACGGACGTGTAAGTTTTACGGAAACTGTTAAAATACGGCATACTATCGTGCGAAGCCGTGCCGAAAAACAATGCGTTTGCTCGCTTTTCGCCCGCGTGCCGTTTAGCAAGATCAGCAATATATTCGTCTATTTTAAGGGTGGTTTTATTCCTTATTTCGCCGCCGCCTATCGCTATCAGGTATTTATCCATAATTTCTTCGCCCTATTCGTTTATAAAAGGGTAAGCCGCGCTTACCCTGAAATGTTTCGGTTTTATCCGTTTAATATCTTTTCGGCGTTTTCGGTGAACAGTTTATCCGCCGTTTCCCGCCCGAATTTTTTTACTACCACGTTGTATGCTTGAAGCATACAGTTTCGACGCTTGAAATGCACGTCGCTTGCCACGAAATCGACAAACCCTTCTTTAATAAACGCCGTCGCTTTCTTTTTATATGCGCCGAACCTACGGCATAAGGAACTTGCGTTTATCTGAATAAGCCCGCCCAGTTCTTTTATCTCTTTAGCCATCTCCATATCCGCGTAGCTATAGCGTTCTATGTGCGCGATTATCGGAACGAATCCCGCGCCGACTAAAGTGTAAACCGTGTCGGTAATGTCGTGTTCTTCTTTGGTAGCAAATTCCACTAATACGTACTTGCTGCCGTTTATCGTAAAAAGTTTCCCGCTATGTATCGCGCTTATCATACCGTCGAACACGAAAATTTCCTGCCCGAGATATAGGTTTACCGTTATACCGCTATCCTGTACCGCCTGCGTTAATGACGCAAAACGCTTTTCTATCTTTGCCCTTCTCAGCAAATACTCCGCGCGGTAGTGCGGCGTAAGCACGATATCGGTTATGCCCTGTCTTATTTCTTCTTTTATAAGTGCCAACGACTGGTCGATATCTTTGCACCCGTCGTCCACTGCGGGAAGTATGTGCGAGTGGATATCAATCATATTTCCCCCTTATGCGCTGCTAACGGTTATTTATCCGCCTGTTCTTCCGTAGCGCCGTCGCTTTCGTTCGTTTCTTCGATAGCGGCGGGCGTGTCTCCGTACGCGGAATCGTAATACTTGCCGTAGTCGTTGCCGTAGCCGTAGCCGTAGCGCGCGTCTTTCTTCTTATCGTACATAGTGAACAACGTACCTATAATGGAAATGTCGTTCTTGCGGAGTTCTTTAACCGCGTCCGCAACCTGCGCTCTCGTCGTTCTGCCGTAAGCGACTAAGAACAACGCCCCGTCGCTGACTTTGGAAATGTGAATATAGTCCGACACCTGCAAAACGGGCGCACAGTCTAATAAAATGAAATCATATTCCGCTTTTAACGAAAAGATAAGGTCTTTGAACTTGTCCGAAACAAGAATAAGCGCGGGATTGTAAATTTCAGCACCGCGAGTGATTAAGTCCACGTTTTTATACTGCGTGTGCTTAATGAGTTCTTCACGCGAAAGGCTGTCTCTCATATATTCCGCAATACCTTTTTCTTTGGCGAGTTTGAATACCCTATGAAGTCTCGGACGGCGGAAATCCAGATCCACCACAACGACCTTTTTATCGGTAAGCCCAAGACTTACGGCAAGGTTTGCGGTAACGGAGGTTTTACCCTCTTTCTCCATAGCGGATTCTACCTGAATAACTTTACGGTTTCCGTCGGAATTCAAATAGATGATATTGTCGCGCAAGCGGGTGTACCCGTGCGAACCGAAACGGGAACTACCTTCTGAAACGATAATACGTTCTTTACCTAAACCCAAGTCTTTTTTCCGTCTGAATAATGACATATTTTTTCTCCAAGAATAACGAATATTTTTACAAATCGCTATTGTATTGTACCATAAAACGGTTATAAAATCAAAGATTTTACGATAATTATTTAAAATCGGCGCAAAACCGCGTTATTCGGGTTTGCGCCGTGTATAACTTTTTAATACGGTCCCGCCCAGGATCTTGCAATCTGAGCGTACACGCGTAAAGTCGTACCTTCGATATTAAGCGTTTCGAACGAGAATATCGTCTGCGCGGTCAATTCTCTTTCTACACCGTTTTTATCCAAATAGAACCAGCCGATAAACCTATAATCACTGTCGTTCTTCTGTTGCGTGGTTTTACCGTCCCAATCGATAGCGGGGAAAGTTATCGTATCGCC
>JAFZYZ010000014.1 GCA_017615975.1 Clostridia bacterium
AACCAAAATAAAGCCCGCCCGCCTTGCCGTTTCGGCAAGGCGGGCGGGCTTTATTTTGGTTTTTTATTCTTTACCACGTAAGTTTACGGCGACTATCCCCGCGATACCGCCGACTACCGCCGTAAACAGTATATCCGCAAAGGTTTGCGCGGTAAAAATTCCCGAACCCGACATAAGCGCGAACACCGTGTATAACAAAACCGTGCAAAGCGCGCCGGATACTGCGCCTTTAACTATTCCCAACTTGCCTTTAACCGAAAAGAAACAGCCGATAAACACCGCCATAACTTTAATAAACTGGTTTACCGTTTTTACCGTTCCGTCCGTTAGCGCCATAATCTTAACGACAAGCGCGAATACCAAAATTCCCACTAAAGAACATATTAAAGAAAGCACCGTCGCCTTTATAACCGACGCAAAAAACGTTTTTGATTGCATAAAAATACCCCCGAACGGTCTTTATTTAAAGATACGTCGGGGGATATCGTTTTATGACTTTATTCTGTTAAATTAAGCGATTATTCCGCGTCAGCCTTTTTCTTTCTCGTATTCTTTTTAGCGGGCGCTGCCGTTTCTTCAAAAGGTTCTGCGGGAACTTCTTCCGCCTTGGGTTCTTCTTTAGCCGCTACCGCACTGCCCTGTGCAGGTGCGGTCTGATAAATAGCGCCTTTATCAAACTTAACGTAAGATTTGTTGGCATCAGTACCCGTTTCAAGAACGAAGGTGTTTTCCGCGTCGTTGATTTCCACGATAAAACCGCAAACGCCGCCTATCGTCTTAACCCTGTCGCCTATCTTAATCTGATTAAGCATATTTTGCGCTTCTTTCTGCTTTTTCTTGCCGGAAATAGTCTGCCAAACCAAAAGCCCTATCATTGCGACGATAATAACTATAAACACTATGGTTATTACCGAACTGCTGCCGCTTGAACCGCCTTCTTCTAAAAGATTATAAAACATAATTTCTCTCCTACAAAATCGTATAGTATTATTGTAAACGATTTTTCCGAATTTAGCAAGCGTTTTGAAAACACTATTGTTAAACTCGACTTTTTTTGATAAATATTTTAAACCCGCTTATAAAGTCCGCCCGTTTTAGCGTAGAACTCTTCGCGGAATTCGGTGAACGAATCCTGTATAATCGCTTCCCTTATGTCGCGCATAAGTTTGTTAAGATAGGTTATATTGTGCAGGGAAAGCATCATACCGCCCATCATTTCGCCCGCGTTTATCAGGTGGCGAAGGTACGCTTTGGTGTAATGGGTACAGGCGTAGCAGTCGCACTCGGGATCTAAGGGCGTAAAATCTTCTTTATACGCGCCGTTTCTTATAACCGCCTTGCCGTAGGAAGTAAGCGCCGTACCGTTTCTGCCGACTCTCGTTGCCAGCACGCAGTCGAACATATCAACCCCGCGGAAAACCCCTTCCACAAGACAGTCGGGGCTGCCTACGCCCATTAAATAGCGCGGCATATTTGCGGGATAGAAAGGCAGCATCTCGTCAAGCATTTCGTACATAGTTTCTTTCGGTTCGCCGACGGAAAGCCCGCCTATGCCGAACCCGCATTTAGCGTACGGCAAAGTTTCTTTTAAACTTTTAATTCTTAAATCGCGAAAGACGTTGCCCTGAACTATCGGGAACAACATCTGCTTTTCGTTTTTATGGTGCTTATAGCACCTGTCAAGCCACTTTAAGGTGCGTTCCATAGCAGTTTTGGAGTACTCTTTGGTAGCGCCGAAAGTGGAACACTCGTCAAACGCCATTATTATATCCGCACCGAGATTGTTTTCTATATCTATCGCCTTTTCGGGCGTGATAAAATGCTTACTTCCGTCTATATGCGAAGAAAAATGTACCCCTTCGTCGGTTATCTTATTGAGCCCCGCAAGCGAAAACACCTGAAACCCGCCGCTGTCGGTTAAAATCGGCTTGTCCCACGCCATAAATTTATGCAAGCCCCCCGCCGCCTTTACGAGTTCGTCGCCCGGGCGCATATAAAGATGATAGGTGTTTGATAAAATTATCTGCGTTTTGGCAGCCAAAAGGTCGTCTGGCTTAACCCCCTTAACCGTCGCCTGCGTGCCGACGGGCATATAAGTGGGCGTTAAAATATCGCCGCGCGGAGTATGCAAAATCCCCGCGCGCGCGCCCGTTTTACCGTCCTGTTTAATTACTTCGTAAGAAAAATTTTCCATAATATTTTAAAAGAAAAAACACGCGTCGCCGAACGAGAAAAATCTATATCGTTCGTTGACTGCCGTTTTATATATTTCCAAAACCTTTTCGCGCGAACAAAACGCCGAAACAAGCATTATAAGCGTACTCTTCGGTAAATGGAAGTTGGTAATTAAAGCGTCCACGCATTTAAATTTATAGGGCGGGTAAATAAATATTTCCGTATCGGCTTTAACGGGCTTAATGAACCCGTTATCGTCCGCCGCGCTCTCCAAAGTCCTTACGCTGGTCGTGCCGACGGCGATAATTCTTCTGCCTTCCTTTTTTGCGGCGTTGATTTTTTCCGCCGCCTCTTCCGATATTTCGTAATATTCCGAGTGCATATGGTGGGCGGAAAGGTCGTCCGCTTTAACGGGGCGGAAAGTACCTAAGCCCACGTGCAACAGAACGTCCACTATTTCCACGCCCATAGCCTTTATTTCGGCAAGCAGTTTATCTGTAAAATGCAGCCCCGCGGTGGGTGCGGCGGCAGAACCGTCGATTTTAGCGTAAACGGTCTGGTAGCGGTCTTTATCCTTTAATTTTTCCTTTATATAGGGCGGGAGTGGCATTTCGCCCGCGCGGGAAATTATATCTTCAAACACCCCGTCGAACTTAAAACTTACCCTTCTCGAACCCGTTTCGGCAATACTGTCTATAACTTTAAGCGAAAGTTCGCCGTTTACTATAAGTTCCGTGCCTACGCGCGCTTTCTTACCGGGCTTTACAAGCACTTCCCACTCGGTAAGATTAAACCGCTTTAACAGCAGCACTTCCACCCTGCCGCCGTGCGCGGTATACGCAAAAAGGCGGGCTGGCAGAACTTTGGTATTGTTCCTTACCAGCACGTCCCCCTTTTTAAGGTATTTTTTTATATCGTAAAAACGTTCGTGATAAACTTTGTCAGCCGCCTTATCGTAAACCAAAAGCCGCGAACTGTCCCGCGGTTCTGCGGGCGTCTGCGCTATAAGACATTCTGGCAGAAAGTAGTCGAAATCTTCGGTTTTAAGCATTATCTTCTCGTTCTAAAATATTTTCGGGCGGAGTAAGTCCTATGTGCTTATATCCGTCCTTTAACAGCACCCTGCCGCGCGGCGTACGCGCGATAAACCCGAGTTGCAAAAGGTAGGGTTCGTACACGTCTTCAATCGTGCCCGCGTCTTCGTTTATCATAGCCGCTATGGTGTCAAGTCCACAAGGCCCGCCGCCGAACTTTTCCGCCAGCGCGGACAGGAACTTAACGTCCGTTCCGTCCAGCCCCAACTCGTCTATATCCAGCATTTTAAGCGCGGCTTTCGCGTCCGACAGTTCTATTTTATCGTGATGCTGAACTACGGAATAATCCCGCACGCGGCGAAGTAGCCTGTTTGCTATTCTCGGCGTGCCGCGGCTGCGCTTTGCTATTTCTTCCGCCGCAAGGGGTTCTATCGCCACACCCAGCATTTTAGCCGCGTTCTTAACTATTAACGCAAGTTCCGCCGCCGAATATGCTTCCAGCCTGCAAATAACCCCGAACCTGTCGCGAAGCGGCGAAGAAAGCATACCCGCCTTGGTCGTTGCGCCTATAAGCGTAAACTTCGGCAACGGCAGTTGCACGCTGTTTGCCGAAGGTCCTTTGCCGACGATAAAGTCCAGCGTAAAGTCTTCCATAGCGGGATAGAGTATTTCTTCTACGTTATGGTTTAGTCTATGAATTTCGTCTATAAACAGTACGTCGTGTTCGTTTAAGTTGGTAAGTATAGCGGCTAAATCGCCCGCCCGTTCTATCGCAGGGCCGCTTGTGATTTTCAGTTGCGTGCCGAGTTCTGCCGCAATAATGTGCGCAAGCGTGGTTTTACCTAAGCCCGCAGGTCCGTACAAAAGAACGTGATCCAAAGCGTCGTTTCTAAGTTTTGCGGCGGCTATACCTACGGCAAGATTATCCTTTATCTTTTCCTGCCCGATATATCCGTCCATAGATTTGGGGCGCAAAACGTTTTCTATATCCGATTCCGCCTGATTTATAGTGCTTTTAAATAATGCTTCGTTTTCCATAATAATCCTTATATTTTACCGCATACTTTTGAGTGCGAGAGAAATAACCTGCTGCAGCGATTCCGCCCCCGCCGCTTTGGCTTTTCTGACTGCCTGTACGCTTTCCGAACGCGAAAACCCTAAACTCATCAGCGCTAAAATCGCGTCGTCCGCCTCTTCCGCAGCCGTGCCCGTATCGACGGGCGCTTCTTCCGCGGAAACCGCGCCTATCTTGTCGCGAAGTTCCAAAACTATCCGTTCCGCAGTCTTTTTGCCAAGACCTTTAACTGCGGAAAGCCCCTTTACGTCGCCCGTGGCGATTTTAACGGTTAAATCGTCCACACTCATAGCGGAAAGGACGGTTATGCCCATTTTAGGACCTACGCCCGACACGGAAATAAGTTTAAGAAAAATCTTCTTCTCTTCCGGCGAGATAAAGCCGTAAAGCGATATGCCGTCTTCTTTTACCGCCGTGTAAACGAACACTTCGCCGCCGCGGTTATTCACTATCTCGCGAAAGGCCGCCGCCGAACACGCTATTTCGTAGCCCACGTCGTTTACCGAAAGTATAACCACGTTATCTTCCGCAAAAACGAGATTGCCTTTTAAATACCCTATCATAATTTCTCTCCGTAAAAGGATTAAATACTGAACAACTTGCCGAGTTTGTTCGTCTGCGCGTGGCAAAGCGCAACGGCAAGCGCGTCCGCCGCGTCGTCTGGGCGCGGTATGGCTTTCAGGTTAAGATACGACTTTACCATGGCTTGAATCTGATGCTTGTCCGCCCTGCCGTAGCCGGTCAAAGCCTGCTTTATCTGCAAGGGCGTGTATTCGTAAAGCCTGCCGCACTCTTTTACCGCCGTTAAAAGCAGTACCCCCCTTGCGTGTGCGACGTTGATGCCCGTGGTTATGTTTTTGGCGAAGAACAGTTCTTCCACCGCTATTTCGTCGGGCTTGAACTTGGCGACTATCTGTTTAACGCCTTCTTCCAGCATACATAGCCTTACGGCAAGATTTTCCGTTTTAGGCGTGGAAATAATGCCGTAATCTATCATACTCGGCTTTAACGATTTGCCTTTTTCGATAACCCCGTATCCGAGAGTCGCAAGTCCCGGATCGAACCCCACTATAATCACGATAATATTTTACCGTAATATTACGCCTTTTGTCAAGGACGGAACGCATATTTTGCGCCCCGAAACCCTTTTACGGAACGCTTTCGGGAATTATCAGGTTAAGCCCGTAAAAAAGATAATCCACGCCGTTTACGCTTGCCAGAATTTCCGCGTCTACGCCAAACCGCTTTGCAACGCTTTCTATGGTGTCGAAAGGCTGCGCACAGTAGGTTTTGCCAGAACTCTTTCTAATTAAAAGGATATCCCCCGCGGCTATATCTCGGGAAAGGTTGTTGTCCCGTATTATAACCGTCTGGGGAATACCGAAACGCAAGGCAAGCCCCGCTATACAGTCGCCTTCTATTACTCTGTAAAAAAACTTTTCCATACCGATATTATATTTGTCCGAGTTTGCGAATAGAATATTCTACAAAAGGTTGAAGGCGGGTTTATGAGAAGATTTTTTAAGGCTGTCGCCGTGGTTACCGTTTTTTCCGTATGCGAAAAATTTCTGGGCTTTTTATACCGTATTTACCTTTCGCGCGCGATAGGTGCGGAAGGCGTCGGTACTTATCAGGTCGCCCTTTCGGTATTCGGGTTTCTGTTTACCGTGGTAGCGTCCGGCACGCCTATCACCCTTTCGCGGCTTATGACAAAGTACCGCGCGGAAAACCACGGCGAACGGGTTGCAAAAGCAATCACCGCCGCCGTTATATACACTCTTTTAATCGCCGTACCTATATGCGCTATGTGCTACGCGCTTGGCGATAATCTTTCCTTTATCTTCGCCGATAAAAGAAGTCTTAAAGTATTCTTTATAATCCTGCCGGGGCTTATATTTACTTCCGTTTATTCCGTGCTACGCGGGGTGTTCTGGGGCAATAAAGACTTTCTGCCGTACAGCGTTATAGAACTTTTAGAAGAAATCTGTATGATAATCGTAGGCATTACGGTTATAACCTTTACGCACGACAGAACAAACGGCGCGCTGGGCGCGGGCGTTGCGGTAATCGTTTCGTATATCCTTTCTTTCACTCTCGCCTCGGTAGTCTTTTTCGTGCGGAAAGGAAAACTCGCAAACCCGAAATCGGAATTTAAGCCCATAATATCGGCTTCCGTGCCCATTACGGCTATGCGTACGGTCAACTCTCTCGCCATATTTTTAGTGTCCGTAATATTGCCGTTAAGACTTGTCGCCGCCGGCTTTACCGAATCGCAAGCAATGACGCTGTTCGGCGCGGCTGCGGGGCAAGCCATACCGCTTTTATTTATTCCTACTACCCTTATAGGTTCTTTCACTCTGGTCTTAATACCAGAAATTTCCGAAAACTACTATAAACACCAAAACGCAGCGCTTAAAAGCGACGTGGAAAAGGCGATAAAATTCACTTCCGTTTTAACCTGCTTTTTTATCCCCGTATTTTTCGTGTGCGGGCAGCATATCGGAATTATCGTATTCGCCAGCGCCGAGTGCGGCGAATACCTGACTGCTTCCGCCTTTTTAATGCTGTTTATGGGGCTTTCGAACATAACGACGAGTATATTAAACTCTATGGGCTGCGAAGTGCAAACTCTGTTATACTGCGTTGTGGGCGGAGTGTTTATGTTCGCCTGCATCTGGTTTTTACCCACCGTTATCGGAATTTACGCGCTGCTTATCGGTTTTTCGTTCGTGTATGTTATAACTACCGCGCTAAACCTTATGCTTTTGCGCAAAAAATGCCCCGAAAAGCCCCGAACGCTTAAATATCTTGCGTCCACCGCGGCGATAACCCTGCCCACCGTTTTTATCGGCATAGTGGCGGAACTTCTGTTAACCGACCTTCTCGGAATATTCTTTACCTTTATCGCCTGCACGCTGATAACGTGCGCCTTCTACGGACTGTTGGCGTTCGGGTTTAACCTTATCAGTTTTGAAATCATAAAGGGCAAGGCGAAAAAATTCATATTCAGAAAAGCACAGAAAGCGTAAAACAAAAACGCGCGGTGGC
>JAFZYZ010000015.1 GCA_017615975.1 Clostridia bacterium
AAGAAGAACTGCCCATCGAGGCGATAGATTATATCGAGTTTATCGAAAAGGCGACCGAAGCCAAAATCAAATGCGTTTCAGTCGGCGCGGAAAGGGAAGCGTACATTATTTTTTAAGAAATAAAACCGCCGACGCGTTTCGGCGGTTTTTATTTATATTTTAACCGATAAAAAGCATAAACTTAATTTTAAAGATGAGAAAGAGCGGAATTTTAATGCCCGTGTTTTCGCTGCCGTCAGAGTACGGAATAGGTGATTTCGGAAGCGGCGCGTACGGGTTTATAGATTACTTAAAAAAAGCGGGGCAAAGCGTGTGGCAGATATTGCCGTTAGTTCAGACGGGGTACGGCAATTCGCCCTACTCTTCGGTATGTTCCTATTCTTTTAACCCCTACTTTATAAGTCCCGAAATTCTGCTTGAAAAGGGGCTTGCGACAAAGGAAGAAACGGAGTTTTGCAAGTCGGACGCGGAATATATAGACTACGGGTTTTTGTATTCGGTAAGATTGCCGCTGTTAAAGAAAGCATATTCTCGGTTCGATAAAGAAGATAAAGATTTTAAGGCGTTCAAAAAAAGCGGCAGGTTTTATAATTACGCGCTTTTTATGGCGCTTAAATACGCTTCGGGGCAGAAACACTTTTACGAGTGGGAAGACTGCTACAAGCGGCGCGATTACGCCGCGCTTGACGCGTTTTATAAAGACTACGCGGAAGAGACGGATTTTTGGCAGTTTACGCAGTTCGAGGCGGAACGGGAGTGGTTTGCGCTTAAAAAGTACGCTAACGATAACGGCGTAAGTATTTTCGGCGATTTGCCCCTTTATCCCGCGCTGGATTCCGTTGACGTGTGGGAAAATCCGTCAATATTCAAGTTGGATTATAACTTTACTCCGAAAGCCGTGGCAGGCGTGCCGCCAGATTATTTCTGTGCGGACGGGCAACTTTGGGGCAACCCCGTTTACGACTACGCGGAACTTGCAAAAGACGGCTTTAACTGGTGGGCGGAACGCATTTCGCGCGAACTTAAAAAGTTCGACTATATAAGGATAGACCATTTCCGCGGGCTGGACAGGTATTACGAAGTGCCGTTCGGCGCGGAAAACGCCAAGGTTGGCGAGTGGGTAAAAGTTCCGTCCGAAAAACTATTTAAAGTTATCCACGGCGTAGCGGATAAAAGTCGTATAATCGCCGAAGATTTGGGTATTATAGACGACGGGGTGCGTGAACTTCTTAAAAAGACGGGCTACGCGGGTATGAAAATCCTGCTGTTTGCGTTCAACGGCGAAAAGGATAATCTGTACCTTCCCGAAAACATAACCGAAAATTCGGTATGCTACACGGGCACACACGATAACGATACGCTTATGGGGTATTTGTCCGCCGCATCTTCTTGGGATAGGAATAATTTTATTTCGGGCGTTAAACACAGCCTAAAACTATTCGGCGAAGAGTTAAAGCAGGAGAGCGACTTTTGTCTTGCGGACGCGGCGATAACGCTTGGCTTTGCCTGCAAAGCGGAAACTTTTATACTGCCTTTTGCGGACGCAATTAAAAAAGGCGGGGATTACAGGATAAACGAACCGGGGACTGTTAAACCGCAGAACTGGGCGGTAAGATTTAAAAAGGAAGATTTCGACGATAATTCGGCGGAAAAGTTGTTGAAACTGTCCGTAAAATTTTCAAGAGTATAAAATCGTAAGGGGAAAGATTTTGAGTTATAAAAGAAAGGCCGCTTTATATATAATAATCGCGCTTATAGTGCTTACGATAGCGTATATATGGCTTAATTCCGTCAAAACGCAAGAACAGTCTGCCGGCAGTTCCGAACCGGTTTACGAGACCGTTCAGGAAATAGTGGACGATTTCGTAGGCGAAGGAACTGTCGAAATAACCCACGACGGGGTAAGGAAATTCGCGCACTTTTTGGAATTTGCGGCTTTGGGCGTGGAATTCTGCGCACTCTATATAGTGCTTAAAAGGCAGAGTTTCGGCGGATTTGCCGAAATGTTGCCGTTCGGGCTTTACGTTGCGGTAATAGACGAAGGGATACAGACGCTATCTGACCGCGGACCTGAAGTAAGGGATATTTTTATAGATTACAGCGGCTATCTTGCGGCAACCCTTGTGTTTTTTATAGTGTTCGTTATTCGCCGTGCGGTAAAACGCCGAAAAGAGAGTGAATAATTTAAAACGAATAAATTAAACTGCGGCGCGGAA
>JAFZYZ010000016.1 GCA_017615975.1 Clostridia bacterium
AAGCCCCGCGAAATTTATTACCGCGTCTATTTTATTTTCGGTAAAAATCTTATCCAGAATTTTTCTGTCTCTTATATCGCCTTCGTAAAACTTGATTTTTTTACCCGTTATCTTTTCCACCCTGTTAAGCGCTTCTTTCTTGCTGTTTAACAGATTGTCGATAACGATTACGCTATGCCCCGCGCTAATCAGTTCTACGTCGGTGTGTGAACCGATATACCCCGCACCGCCTGTTACTAAAACGTTCATATTCTTCTCTCCTCCTTGAATTTCATTGCTTTACTTTTTTGGGATAATAGAAATAATACCTGCACTCTTTTTCGGCGTTAAACAGTTTCCTTTCTCTGTCGCATTTTTTGCCGAAACACTTTTCAAAACTCTTGTTGGGCGTTATTATAAACGCCGACCAACCGTCAAACCCCTTTAACGCTTCACCTAGTTCACGGTAGCACTTTTTAGCGTCGTCATCTCCGTAAACCCGTTCCCCGTACGGCGGATTGGAAACGATAGTCCCTTCCTCCGCCCAAGGCTTAAACTTTTTGACGGGCAGAACTTCCGCCCTTATAACCTTTTCAAGCCCCGCGCGCTTTGCATGGCGCAGCGTAAGTTCCACAGCCTTTTTATCGACGTCAAACCCGCGCAAATCGGGCTTTTCGCCTAATCTCTCTTTATCCTTTGCTTCGCTGAAAGCAAGCTCGTAAGCCTTTTTATCAAAATTCTTCCACTCGTTAAACGCAAACTTCCTGTCTATACCCGCCGCAATATTAAGCGCTATTCTCGCACCTTCTATAAGAAAAGTCCCCGAACCACAGAAGGGATCGGCAAACGGGCGGGTTTTATAGAAATCACTCATCAAAAGCATTGCCGCCGCCAGCGTTTCCTTTATGGGCGCAATACCCACCATATCGCGATACCCGCGCTTATGCAGCCCCGTGCCGCTTGTATCTATATAAAAGGAAACTTTGTCCTGATAAAAGTAGAAATCTACTTTATAGGTACTGCCGCTTTCGGGCAGACGGTTTAAGCCGTATACTCCGCAAAGTCTGTCCGCTATCGCCTTTTTTACTATTCTCTGACAGTCGGATACCGCAAACAGCGCACTCTTTACGCACCTGCCGTCCACGTATACCCGTCCGTCTTTCGGAATATAATCTTCCCATCGCACGCTTTTTACGGCGTCGAACAACTCGTCGAAAGTACGCGCGTCAAAACAGCCGGTTTTTATATACACTCTGTCCGCCGTGCGAAGATTGATATTGCAACGCGCCACCGTTAAGGGATCGCCTTCGAATTCTATTCTGCCGTTAACCGCCGGCGCTTCTATCGAAAAAGCGCGGAAAAGTTCTTTTTTCAATACGCTTTCAACGCCCGCCGCACAGGAAACGGATACGGTAAATTTATCGGGAAACCCTCTTGTAAAACCGCTTTGCATATAAGTAATTCGCCTTTCTCTATATAGTATATATTAATATTTTTGCCGCCGTTTTGCAAGCGTTTTTCCCTTTTTCCGAACTTTTGATTGAAATTTTGCTTAAAATCCGATTTTTTGAAAATATGCTTGTATTTTATACGGTTTTTGTTATATAATTATTATAATAAATTCCATATCGTAAATTTTATGCGGCGGAACGCGTGCGCTTTCGCCGTTTTTAATCACTTATGAAAACGAATATCTTACAGGGCAAACGCTATCTTGCCGCCGACAAATTCATATACGATATTTACTACCCGATCACTACCGCGGCGTGGGCGTTTTTATGCTTTTGTTTTAATATTCAATGGGCGTGCGTGTTCCCGTTCGTCTTTTTCGCCTGTTTTATCCTTATAAAAGGCGAAGACTTAACGCCTATTATCCCATTACTTTTATCGTTTATTATCTCCATTAAGAGTTATGCCGCGTTGACTTCTATACCCTATATTATTCTCTACGCGGTGCTTTTAGGCTGCTTTATCTGGCATTTTATAAAATTCCCGATAAAAGACTTTTATCTGGGCAAACTTTTCTTCCCCTTCTTTCTTGTTTCTACGGCGCTTTTTCTCGGAGGGCTTACTTCCGCATACGCGCTGCGCTACGCTAACGGTCTGCCGCAGATGATTGCCTCAGGTCCAGCCCTCTTGGCAATATACCTACTGTTTTTAAACGGCGTAAAACCGCCGAAAGATTTTTCGGTTAAAATCTATTTCTCATACACGGTAATATTTACCACTATTTTCGCTTGCTTTGAAATCATCCTTTTCTATTACACGAAAAGCCATTACTATTTTACTATAGAAAGAAGCCTGATATGGGGCAATTTCAATACCGCGGGCGCAATGACTATCATTTCCGTACCGCTTTGCTGCTATCTTATAACCAAAACGGACAAGTCCGTGGCATTTTTCGCCGTTATAATATTTTTCCTCGTCGTGGATATCGTGTGCGCCAGCGACGGCAGCGTGGGCATTATAGGTTTTTCTCTGCCCTTCTTGGTGGTTGCAACTTTCTGCAAACTTAAAAAGAGAGCGCGCAGAGAATTTATGCTGTGTTTATTTTCCGTCGCTATAACAATATGCGTCGCGGCGGTCTTCTACGGGCTTACAAAGGGTTTTGACGAAATACTTGATTTCGCCACCAAACGCACCGCCACCAACGGGCGCAACACCCTATACGACCGTGCGTTAAAACTATTTAAGGAAAACCCGCTTTTGGGTGTCGGACACGGATATTACGACGAATCTGTGTACAGTCCGTCTATGACTTTTAATTTCCACTCCACTATTTTCCACGTTATAGCAACAATGGGCGCTCTCGGAATTATCGCCTACTTCGTATATTACTTTTACAGATTCAAAGTTATAATGAGCGGAACAACCGTTTTCTCCTTTTTCTCCTACCTATCGTTCGTTCTGTTCGAGGCATACGGTATAATCGATATATGCGAATTTAACCTTATACCGCTTACGGCTTGCATAACAATAATGACCGTTTTAACGGAAAGAGACTCCGTACAAAAAAGGGAAGGCAACAGCCTTCCCCTTCTTTTTTATTGCGGCGGTATAGCCGCCTGATTTTACAATTCCGCTTTATACGTCGGAACGAGTTCCGCAACTTTTAACTTTATCCCGTCCGTCTCTTCTCTCGCGGTATTAACGAGAGATTTTATTTTGTCGAAAAAGCCTACGTCGTCAAAGTTTATCGGCTTGCCTATGGAAATCATATCGTTAGCCGTCTTCAAAAGCCCTTCTTCCGCCATAAGCCGTTCTTCGTACAGTTTTTCGCCCGGTCTTAACCCGACTATCTTTATATCTATATCCTTAAAGGGTTCTAACCCAGAAAGCCGTATCATATTAACGGCAAGGTCGTAAATCTTAACGGGTTCGCCCATATCGAGTACGAATATTTCACCGCCCTTTGCGTATGCGCCCGCTTGCAACACAAGACTTACCGCTTCGGGTATGGTCATAAAGTATCTGACTATATCCTTATGCGTAAGCGTAATAGGTCCGCCGTTTGCTATCTGTTTGGTAAACAGCGGAATGACCGAACCGTTAGAACCCAACACGTTGCCGAATCTTACCGCCACGTAAGTGGTCTTATAGGTTTTATTCATCGTCTGAATTATCATTTCGCAAACGCGCTTACTTGCGCCCATAACGTTGGTCGGATTTACCGCTTTATCGGTACTTATCAGTACGAACCTGTCCGCACCGAACCTGCCCGCCGCGTCAGCCACGTTATAAGTTCCGCCTATATTGTTCTTAACCGCTTCGTTCGGCGAATCTTCCATAAGCGGAACGTGTTTATGCGCCGCCGCGTGGAAAACTATTTCCGGCTTAAACTCTTCAAACAGACTGTCAACCCTAGCCTTGTCCCTGACGGACGCTATTCTTACGGCAAGATTAAGCCCCGCGTAATTTCTTAAAAGTTCCTGCTGAATATCGTATGCGTTGTTTTCGTAAATATCAACGATAATCAATTGCTTTGGATTATGCGCCGCAATCTGACGACAAATTTCGCTGCCGATTGAACCGCCGCCGCCCGTTATCATTACCACCTTGTTCGATATATAACCGAGTATTTCGTCAAGGTTTACTTTTACCTGTTCTCTGCCTAAAAGGTCGGCAACGTCCACGTCCTTTACGTCGGATATGGAAACCGCGCCCGTAAGCATCTGATAAATGCCGGGAAGGGTTCTTATCTTACGTTTGGTTTTCTGGCATTTAACGATTATATCCCTTACGGTTTTTCTGTCCACCGCAGGCATGGCTATAACTATTTGGTCGACGCGATATTCTTTGGCGTACTTTTCCACTTCGTCTATACGCCCTACTACCTTTACGCCGTTTATTTCCCTGCCGATTTTTTTCGGATCGTCGTCAAGCACGCATACGGGCAAAATGGAAATCTTGTCAGAACTTCTCATCTCGTTTATAATCATATTACCCGCAGCGCCCGCACCGATAACCATAACGCGCGGCAAAGCCTGTTTGGCTACCGGACCTCTCGTCGCCCTTTCGATAATTTCAAGCGCCTTTATAGACAGCCTGCTTGCAACGAGTAAAATAGAATAAAAAACCGAACAGATAACAAACCAGGCAAAAGCGTAATGTTCTGATATAATTGCTATTATGCCGAATACGATTATTTCCGCGAAACTTGCAATAACGAGTTTAAAAACGTCCCCAAGCCCCACGTATCTCAATATCTTATTATAAAATCCCAAAAAGAAATTTATCGCTATCGCCGTGATACAAGCGACAATAACAAACCACCACTCCGACAGGCAACCTTCTAAATCGCCAAGCGATAAATACACTGCCGAAACAAGTGAGAATACGACGATTAACACGTCGACGAAAACTAATATCATTCTTTTTAATACGTTGTTCATATAACTGCTTCTTTAACGTTTATTTTTTACAGGTATTATCCAAAAGCCCGTCGGCTACCGAAATAAGATTATCTACGGTAAAGCCGTTGTCTTCAAGTTGTTCTTTAACGCTGCCGTGCGCAACGAATTTATCATTAACCCCTACGGAATACACGAGGCGCGGATTCTTTGCCGCAAGATATGCGGCAACCGTCTGTCCGAAACCGCCCGTAAGCACGTTTTCTTCTATAGTTATAACGGGCGTGGTTATGGAAGAAAGCGCCTTTTCATCAAGCGGTTTAACCACCCTTGCCGCTATCACCTTAACGCTGTTTTTATATGCCGCGGCAAAGTCCGCCGCAAGACTTATCGCCGCGCCGCC
>JAFZYZ010000017.1 GCA_017615975.1 Clostridia bacterium
GGGTGTTTTATGTTTCGTTTAATTAGATTTTAACGTAAACGGTTTTTGCAAGTCCGTTTTCAACGAGTTTCTTATCGGACATAGCGGGGAACTTGTAGGTCGCCGCAACGAAGTTCTTTTTGGGAGTTAAGCCTTCGCATATCACCGCGATAAGTTCTTTGGTGAATTTAACGCCCCTTTCCGATTTGATTTTAACCATCATAGGCGTGTCGGCGAATTTCTTTTTCTTACTCATATCGTGCGGATAGTATTTAGTACCCTGATATTTCTTGGGATCAAGCGCAAGATATGCAACCATCGTTTGTCCCCTGAACGCGATTTTAACCGCTTTCTGTCTACCGATATTGAAACTGTCATAATGCCAACTTACTCTGGAATTAACGCGATTAAAGGAAAGCAGATAATTTTTGAGTTCGTTGTAGAATTCTTTCTGTTCTTTCTTTGCCTGCGACATTTTGCCGACGAAACTCTTCTGAACAACTTTACGGTTAATACCGCTTATTTCGAGTTTGGGTGCGGCGGCAGGTTTAGCAGCGGGCTTTGCAGTAGGTTTGGCAGCAGGCTTTGCCGCGGGCTTTTTGGCAGGCTTTTCCTCTTTAACGGGTTCAGCCGCCGTTGCCGCCACAACGGTTTCTTTTTCAGCCGTTTCGACAGCCGCAACGGGTTTCGCCTTTTTGGAACGGGTGATGAACTGACCGGTAATAGCCATAAAGAATATTCTGAGAATAGAGTAAACGAGCACGATAACTATAAGTGCCGCAAACAGTATCGCAAGGAATATGCCAAGCATAATCAAAAGGCTTATAAACGGGTTTTCCGCATTAGCGCCGTAGAGAGAGAACGCACCGGCAAAATAAGAGATAACGACTATAACTGCAGCGATAAGTACGAGCACGCCGTAGAACATGCAGAAATAGAAAGCGCGCGTCTTTTTCTCGGTAGATAACAGGTTGGGATTATCCTTTACTTTGTTAGCCACGAATTTAGGCGCGACTATATTACCGATAACGATAGTAAGCGTCAGCGTTGCGAGAATAATGAACAATACCCACGCACCGGACGTAACGTTGTATCTTTCCACGCCGAATATATCCATAAGGTCTGCGAATACGTTGTTGTTAAGGAAAGACAGGTGATCGTTTCTGAACGTGTTGTCTTCATCGATTAAGAACATGGACACGGTCGCAAACGCGATAAGTAAAAGGTACAAAATGTTTCTTACGCGTTTATATTTAAAGATAGAAAATATACGCGCAAAAATATTTTTGCTGGTTTTTTCGTTTTTCATACAACTACTCCTTTCTAATATATATTTTGCGGAATCATAGAAAATTCCGTCATATATCAAAGATATTTTATCAAAGCGGCATAAAAAAGTCAATAAAAACGGCAAAATTTTTATTGAAAACTATAAAAACAGCAGATAAATCCGTATCTTGGTTGAAAAAAAGCACCGCCTTTTGTACTTATAAGATTAAAACCGCAACGAATACGGCGGCGCAGGAGAGCACCGCGACTATAATAAGCGAAAGGCGGAATGCGGCGGCAATAAGCGCTACTGCCGTTCCGACAATAGCGGCTGAGAAATTGCCCGTCGAATAGAGTATAAAGGGAAATGTCATAGCGGACAATACTGCATACGGTATATAAAACAAGAGACTTCTTATATATCTCGACTTTATCTTTTTACGGAAAAAGACGAGCGGCAGCATACGGATAAGATAGGTTATTCCCGCCATTGCGAAAAGCAATAAGAACATATGCGCAAGTTTACTCATTATCCTTCTCCTTTACGGGGAAGATTGCCGCCGCTACGGCGGCGGAGACGAGCGCGCATATAATTATCGCAAAACCTTCCGACAAGTTGTTTCTTATAAACGGAATATAATAGCAAGCGCAACTTAAAAGCGCCGCTGAAAATACTGTAAAACATATGTTTAGCGCTTTAACTGCGGGCGGGAAAATTATGGCAATAAACATAGCGTAAAGGGCTATACCCAGCGCCGCCTGTAAGTTTGCGGGCAGAATATCGCCCGAAAAAGCGCCGAGCACCGTTCCTATCGTCCAGCCTATATACGGCAGCACCGCAAGCCCGATAAAATACTTGAAGTTTATCGCCTGCCGTTTTGAAATCGCCACGGCGAAGATTTCGTCGGTGATGAACGCGGCGGCTATAAAACGTTTGCCCGTAGTGAAAGTCGCGTCCGCTTTTTGCGACAGCGAAACGCCCATAAGAAAATAGCGGGAATTGATTACGAGTTGTACCAGCATTATTTCCGCCACCGAACCCAAAGCGGCAATTATGGTAATTCCCGCAAGTTGCCCTGCGGAAGTTAAGTTTGTCATAGAAATAAGAGTAGAGAAAAGGGCAGGCAAGCCCAAAATGCTTGCCTGAACTCCGAACGCGAACGCTACCGAAAGATATCCAAGCCCTATCGGCAGCCCGTCTTTTATTCCGTGTTTGAATTTTAAGGGAGATTGTTCCATTTTTAGAAAAAAGTTATTTTTCTTTTTTAGCGCGTTTTTTGGTTTTGGTACGGTCTATTTTATCGTTTATGCCGTCAATTATTTCGCGTAAGGGAGATTTTTCCTTTTTGCGCGTTTTTTCCACCCGTTCTTTAAGGGGCGCGGGGTCGTACGGCAAAACCACTTCGTCCGTTCTAGAACGCACTTCGATTTGATTATACGGTACGCATATGCCGTTTTTCTTGAATTCGTTATAGACGGTTTCCATAACGTAATAATAAACGTCCCAGTAGTCGTTAGAGTCGCACCAGCAGTTGGCGAAAAAGTCCAGACTGCTGCTGTTTAAGGTTTTCAGACGGCAAAACGGCGCGGGATCTAAATATATGCGCCCGTCGCTTTTCATAACTTCTATAACCGTGGCTTTTACCTTTTCTACGTCCGATTCGTAAGCAACGGAAAAGGTAAAGTTTACCCTGCGGGTGGGGTTTGCGCCGAAATTTACCACCGCGCTGTTTACGATAGTGGAATTCGGTATGGTAATCCGCTTATTGTCGGGAGTGGTGAGCGTGGTGAACAGGAAATTTATTTCGGTAATAGAACCTTCCGAGTCGCCAAGGGTTATATAGTCGCCCTTTTTGAACATTTTAGTGGAGATAATGACGATTCCGTTTGCAAGGTTTGCAATATTCGACTGCAACGCCATACCGACCGCTAAAACCAGTGCTGAAACAGCGGTAAGCATACCCGTTATTTCCACGCCGATAAGGCTTAAAAGCACGAGGACGAGTATCAGCCACAGGATAAACTTAATTACGGCTAAAAGGAAGTTCTGCGTTATCTTTTCGGTTTTTGCGCGGGTGAAAATCTTCGCGAAAACAACCAAAACGATTTTTATGATTATCATACCGATAATAAGCGTTGCGAAAAACTTTATTACGGACATGTAGTTGTCGGAAAAATAATCTTTGATACTCTGCCATATAGCCGCGAAATCCATAATTTTCTCCTTTATAAATAACGATATATAGAATATATAACGGAAACAGTATAATATCGGGCGCAAAAAAAGTCAAGTTTTTGTTATCCGTGCCTTGAAAATCAGTTGACAAAACCGCTTAAAGTTTACTATAATGAATGCAAAGGAGCAAAAAATGGCAATCCGTTTTTACTTTTATTTCGGATATTACTTTAAAAAACCATGTTGAAATAATATCGGTTATTTTTTGCTTGTAGATTTTTTTATAAATTCAGACTTCAATGACCGATATAAAATCGGTCTTTTTTATTTTTACAAAGAAGGTAGTTATTATGATTATAGTCGTAAAGAAAAACAGCGATAAACAGCAGTTCGATAATCTCGTCAGATGGGTAAAGAGTCAGGGGGTAGATACCGATATATCCGTCGGCAGCAATTCCACGGTGTTGGGGCTTGTCGGGGATACTTCCAAAATCGACATAGATTTAGTACGTTCTCTCGATATAGTCGAAGACGTAAAGCGTATTCAGGAACCCTATAAATGCGTAAACCGCAAATTTCACCCCGACGACACGATAGTAAGCGTCGGCGGCGTGAAGTTCGGCGGGGATAATTTTCAGATTATCGCAGGGCCTTGTTCGGTGGAATCGGAAAAGCAGATAGTTTTCGTTGCCGAAGAAGTTAAAAAGGCGGGTGCGTCTGTGCTGCGCGGCGGCGCGTTTAAGCCAAGGACTTCGCCCTACTCCTTCCAGGGGCTACGGGAAGACGGCATAAAACTGCTGCTTAAAGCCAAGGCGGAAACGGGTATGCCCATAATTACCGAAATAATGAGCATAAGGCATATAGACCTGTTCCGCGACGTGGATATAATCCAGATAGGCGCGCGCGATATGCAGAACTTCGAACTCTTAAAGGAAGTGGGCAGGCTTAACAAGCCCGTTATGTTAAAGCGCGGGCTTGCGAACACCGTCGAAGAGTGGCTTATGAGCGCAGAATATATTATGAGCGAAGGTTGTAAAGACATTATTCTCTGCGAACGGGGGATAAGAACTTTCGAGCCTTACACGAGAAACACGCTGGATTTATCCGCGATACCTTTGCTTAAAGAACTTACTCACTTGCCCGTAGTGGTCGATCCGTCGCACGCTTCGGGGCTTTCAAGACTGGTAAAGCCGCTTTCGCTGGCGGCGGTAGGCGCGGGGGCGCACGGACTTATGATAGAAGTGCATAACGATCCCTTGCACGCTCTTTGCGACGGGGCGCAGTCTATCCGTCCCGAAGAGTTTAAGGACATAGTAGATAAAATAGACGTTATGCTTCCGCTTGTCAATAAGCACAGAACGGTATGAAAATAGGCTTAATCGGTATGGGGCTTATGGGCGGTTCGTTCGGGCGCGCGCTCGTAAGGCAGGGCTTTACCGTATACGGCTTTGACGTAAGCGAAGAAGTTATGTTAAAATGCGAACTTCTGCACGCCTTTTCCGCACCTTTGACAATGGACAACGCGGGGGAAGTGGATTTGCTTATAGCGGCGGTGAATCCGAGTAAATTCGAAAGAGCGGTCGCGCCCTTTCTGCCACTTTTAAAGGACGGGGCTACGGTGTCCGACTTCTGCGGCGTAAAAAGAACGATAGTAAAGATTATGCGCGGCTTTGCCGACGAGTTTTCGGAACTTAACTTTATCGGTGCGCACCCTATGGCGGGAAGGGAATATTCGGGGATTGAACACTCGTCGATAACCCTGTTCGACAAAGCGTCAATGATACTCGTACCGGTAAAAGCCGATATATTCGCCGTGGACAGGATAAAGGAATTTTATCTGTCGGTTGGTTTTTCACGCGTTGTGATAACGGACGCCGATCATCACGATAAGGTTATTGCCTACACTTCGCAACTTTGCCATATAGTATCCAACGCGTTTATATTGAACGGGCAGGCGGAAAACCGCTTGGGGTATTCGGCGGGGAGTTTCAGGGATTTAACCAGAGTCGCCCGTATGAATCCCGCGCTGTGGACGGAACTTATCTCGCAAAATCAGGACAACGCCTTAAAAGAACTTGACGAACTGATAGCAAATCTCAATAAATACCGCGACGCCATAGCGAAAAAGGATTACGAAAGTCTGTCGCGCCTGTTTGCGGCGGGCAACGACAGAAAAATCCGTATAGAACAGGGGAAGAACGACAATGTATGAGTTAAAAGTGCGCGCGTCCAAGACTTACGACATTACGATAGCGGAAGATTTAAGTTTTTTTTCGGAACGGGTAATGCCGCTTGTCAAAGGCGAAAGCGTTGCGATAATCACAGACGATAAAGTGAACGCGCTGTGCGGCGGCGCTTTGGACGACTTTTTCGCCGCCAAGCGGGTAATAAAAATCGTTATACGGCACGGTGAAAAGAGCAAGGACGCGGCGAATTTTATGAAGATAATAAACACGCTGGCGGAACACGGCTTTACGCGTGAAGATACGGTTATAGCGTTCGGCGGCGGCGTAGTAGGCGACCTTGCGGGGTTTGCCGCTTCTACCTATATGCGCGGAATAACCCTTATCGCTGTACCGACCACGCTGCTTGCCGCGGTGGATTCTTCGGTGGGCGGTAAAACCGCTATCGACCTTAACGCGGGCAAAAATCTCTGCGGAACTTTCTATCAGCCGTCGGCAGTCTATATAAATACGGGATTTTTAAAAACTCTTCCCGTTAAAGAGATAAAGAACGGGCTGGGCGAAGTGATAAAGTACGCGTTTTTATCCGATACGGTAAAGGATACCGATATTCGCAAGAGAGACGCCGCGCTTATTTATAAGTGTCTTAAAATAAAGCGCGATATAGTGGAAAAGGACGAAAGGGAAAGCGGCTGCCGCGCGCTACTGAACTTCGGGCATACCGTAGGGCACGCGATAGAAAAACTTTCGGGATACAAACTTTCGCACGGAGCGTGCGTAGTAAAAGGTATGGTTTACGCCGTGGAAATTTCAAAGCGTATTTACGGGCTTTCGGACGGGACGGTGGCTAAAATGTACGCGCTGCTAAACAGCGGAAAGCACGATTTAAGTTGCGCCTATTCGGCAGAGAGTATAGCGGGGCAGATTTCCGCGGACAAAAAAAGGTACGGCGACAGCGTTAATTTCGTCGCGGTGAAAGATTTGGGCAGGGCGGAAATAGTAAAAATTAAAATTTCCGACCTTAAAGATATGATGAGTGATTATGAAAGTAGTTTTAAGTCCGTTTAAGGCGGACGGAGAAATATCCGCGCCGCCTTCTAAATCGTTTGCGCATAGATATATTATCGCGGCGTTTCTTGCGGGCAAAAAATGCGCAATCCATAACGTCGGTTTTTCTGAAGACGTTATTTCCACCGTTTCCGCCGTACGGAGTTTAGGCGGTATTGTCGAAAAGAAAGGGGATACCGTTATAGTAAGCGGAAAAGCGCCCGTAAGACAAGCGACGGTAGATTGCGGGGAAAGCGGTTCTACTATGCGCTTTTTAATGCCCGTGGCGGCGGCACTCGGCATAGAAGCGTCGTTTACCGGCAGGGGCAAACTTATTTCCCGTCCCGTGGAAGATATATCCGCGGCGATACAGGGGCACGGCGCTACTGTTTTTGGGCATACGGTACGGGGGAAACTCGTTTGCGGGGTTTACCGTATAAGCGGTAATTTAAGTTCGCAGTTTGCGTCGGGGCTGCTTTTCGCCCTTTCCGCTTTAAGCGGGGATAGCGAAATAATATTTACGGGCGACAGAGTAAGCAAGGGCTATATAGATATAACCGTAAGCGTGTTGAGAGAGTTCGGCGTAAAAATTTCCGAAACGGTGGCGGGCTATAAAATAAAAGGCGGATTTAATCCGCCGGAAAAAGCGTTCGTAGAAGGCGACTGGTCGGGCGCGGCGTCTCCGCTTGCGATAGGCGCGCTGTGCGGAAGAGTGGCGGTTAAAAACCTTAAATATCCCTCTTTACAGCCCGATAGCGCTGTCTTGGATATACTCTGTAGGTTCGGTGCAAAGGCGTCCGCAGAAAAAGATAAAATTACCGTTGAAAAAGGCACGCTTTGCGGGATAGACGAAATTTACTGCGAAAACTTCCCCGACATAGCGCAAGTGATATGTTCGGTTGCGGCGTTTAGTAGCGGCACGACTCGGCTTACGGGCGTAAACAGACTTAAAATAAAGGAAAGCGACAGGATTGCGGCGATAATAAACACGCTTAAAACCTGCGGCGTGCGCGCGGAATACGACGGTGTTTCGCTTACCGTTTACGGCGGCGCACCCAAGGGTGGAGATTTTGACGGCGGCAAAGACCACCGCACGGTGATGAGTGCGGCGGTAATCGCGGCGGCGGCAGACGGGATTTCGACCATAACGGAATCGGAATACTGCGCCAAATCCTACCCGTCGTTTTTTGAAGATATAAAACTTTTAGGGGGCAAAGCCGATGTCGGTATATAGCGGCAAAAAACTCCGTATAGAAATTTACGGGGAATCCCACGCGGAAAAAATAGGCGTTAAGGCGGCGGGATTTCCGTCCTTTACCTTTGACGAAAGCGCGCTTAACGAATTTTTGGCGAGAAGAAAGGCGACCGACAGCGTGTTTTCCACTTCCCGAAAAGAATCGGACAGCCCGATATTTTACGGTATAAAGAACGGGCGTATAGACGGCGAGTTTACCGCGGAAATAAAAAACGAAAATAAAATAAGCAAGGACTATTCCGCGCTTTACGCAAAGCCCCGCCCTTCGCACGCCGACTACGCGTGGCATATAAAGGACGGCGCGTTGGACTTTTCTGGCGGCGGCAGATTTTCCGCGCGGCTTACAGCGCCCTTCTGTGTCGTCGGCGGAATACTTAAACAGTACCTTAAAACGCGCGGCATAGAGATAGAAAGTTACGCGTCTTCGGTAGGCAAGGTGTTTGCGCAATCGTATAAAAGCGGTGCGCTTTCAGCGGAAGAAATACGGACAAAAAGAAACGCCGGTTTTCCGTCGCTTGATAAAAAGGACGAAATAACGGAAGAAATACGGGCGGCAAAAGCCGCAAAAGATTCGGTGGGCGGTACTGCCGAGTGTGTGATTTTCGGCGTAAAGGGCGTGGGCGATAACCTTTTCGGCGGACTTGAAGGGAAAATCGCAAACCTTATTTACGCTATTCCCGCGGTAAAGGGCGTGGAGTTCGGCGACGGGTTCGATTTAGCCAAAATGCGCGGCAGTATGGCTAACGACGGCTTATATATTGACGGCGGCGAAGTCGGGTTTTATTCTAACCGCGCCGGCGGCATAAACGGGGGGATTGCCAACGGCAACCCCATAACTTTCAGGGTGGCGTTCCGCCCCACTCCGTCCATATCTCTGCCGCAGAAGACTGTGGACTTAGAAAGAAAAGAAAATACGGAAATAGTTATAAACGGCAGGCACGACGCTTGCGTAGTGCCGCGCGCGCTACCTGTGATTGAGAGTGCGGCGGCAATCGCGATAGCGGACGAAATACTTTAACGGGGAGAAAAATATGGAACTTGACGAAATAAGAAAGAGGATAGACGGTATAGACGATAAAATAGTCGAACTTTTCGCGGAACGGACTAACCTTTCGGGCGAAATCGCCAAAGTAAAGGCGCAGACGGGTAAAGGGATAACTGACGGCGACAGAGAACGGGAGATTATATTCCGCCTTGCTTCAAAAGTGCCGCAGGAATTTACGCTGTATCTTAAAGAACTGTACGAAACGGTGTTTTTCACGAGTAAAGCGTACCAAAGCGCGGTGATGGGCAAGACTTCTGCGACTGCCGAAGCGATTAAAGAACTTATCGCCAAAGGGTTTTCAAAACTGCCCGCGTCGGCTACCGTTGCGTGTCAGGGGATAAAGGGCGCGAACAGCGGCGTTGCGGCGGCGAAATTCTTTCCCGTATCGAATATAGTTTACGTTAAAAATTTCGAAGGGGTTTTCAGCGCGGTGGAAAGCGGGCTTTGCGAGTACGGCGTGCTGCCTATCGAAAATTCCACGGCGGGTTCGGTTCTCGAAGTGTACGACCTTATGAGGAAACATAATTTCCACATAGTAAAGTCTGTGCGGCTTAAAATCTCGCATTGTCTCGCCGCGTTGCCTACGGCGGATATAAAATCTGTTAAAAAAGTTATTTCGCACCCGCAGGCGCTTATGCAGTGCGACGAGTTTATAAAAAAACGCGGCTTACAGGCGGAAGCGGACGAAAACACCGCCGTCGCCGCCAAAAAAGTTGCGGAAAGCGGGGATATAACGCTTGCGGCGCTGTGTTCTAAGGAGTGCGCGGAGACTTACGGGCTTAAAATTTTACAGCCCGACGTGCAGGCAAGCGACGCAAATTACACCCGCTTTATCCTGATACGGAAAGATCTTTGTATCTATCAGGGCGCGGACAGAATAAGCGTTATGACTTCTCTCCCGCACGAGCCCGGTAGTTTAAACAGGATTTTGGGCAGGTTTTCGGCGCTGGGGCTTAACCTTACAAAGTTAGAATCCCGCCCGATAGCGGGTTCTGACTTCGAGTTTATGTTCTACTTCGATTTCGACGGAGATATAACCGACGCCGCAGTTCAGAACCTTATTGCCGAACTTGAAAACGGTTCGGATAACTTCGTATTCCTTGGCGCGTATAAAGAGAAATTATGAAATACTGTTTAATAGGCGAACGTCTTTCGCACAGTTATTCGGCGGAAATACACGCTTTAAGCGGCTTAAACTATTCGCTTAAAGAAGTGCCGCGCGGGGAACTTGCCGAGTTTATCAAAGAAGACTACGACGGGTTTAATATAACTATTCCGTACAAAAAGGAAATAATACCGTTTTTAGACGGGCTTGACGAAAGTGCGAAGAAAGTTGGCGCGGTAAATACCGCCGTTAAAAAAGGCGGCAAGTATTACGGCTATAACACCGATACGGAAGGTATGCGCTACGCGCTTTCGCGTAAAAATATCCTTTTATCTGGCAGGCGGGTTATGATTTTAGGCACGGGCGGAGCGGCTTTGACCGCGGAAGCGTTGTGCCGTGCGGAAAATGCGAAGAGTGTCGTAAAGGTAAGCCGTGCTGGTGAAGTGAATTACCAAACTTGCTATAATCTTAAAGATACCGAAATTATCGTAAACGCAACCCCCGTGGGTATGTTTCCTAATATCGGCGGAAAGCCGATAGATTTAAGTGCGTTCCCGAACTTAACGGGCGTTTTCGACTGTATTTACAACCCGTTTAACACCGCGCTTATCGCGCAGGCGAAAGGGCTTAATATCAACTGTTCTGACGGGCTGCCCATGCTTGTTAAGCAAGCGCTGGAAGCGCAAAAAATCTGGGGCGTCGGCGGAAAGCAAGACGATACGGAAGAAATAATCGCCGCGCTGTACCGCAAAAAACTTAACATAGTGCTCTGCGGAATGCCGAGTTCGGGCAAAACTACGATAGGTAAGATGGCGGCGGCGCTTTTAGGCAAAAGTTTTATAGATACCGACGCGGAAATTTTAAGCGCTACGGGCAAAACTCCCGCGGAAATTATAGAAAAGGACGGGGAACGGGCGTTCCGCGATATAGAAACGGAAATAATAAAAAAAATCTCTATTGTTAGCGGCGCTGTAATCGCTACGGGCGGCGGCGCGATTTTACGCGAAGAGAACGTTTCCGCACTTAAAGCAAACGGCGTGATTTTTTATATAAAACGCGACCTGTCGCTGCTTACCGCCGCTGGAAGGCCGCTCTCTAAGGACTTCGGCGTAGCGAAACTGTTTGAAGAGAGAAAAGCGTTGTACGCGCGGGCGGCGGATTTTACGGTGGAAAATAACGGCGAAAAACAGTCCGCGGCGGAAAATATCGCGCGGAAATTTGCCGCTTTTAATTACAATCCTGAAAATTAGGGGGGGGAGTTATGAAAATTCTCGTTATAAACGGAGTAAACTTAAATATGCTGGGTATTCGAGAACCCGACCTGTACGGTAAAAGCGATTATAAGGCACTTGTTAAAACCGTCAAATCGCACGCGCAAAAAATAGGCGTAAAGGTAAAGTGCTTTCAGTCTAATTCGGAAGGCGCGATCGTTTCCGTGGTTCAAAAGGCGTACCGCCGCTTTGACGGGATAGTTATTAACGCGGGCGCGTATACGCATACGAGTATCGCGATATTAGACGCGTTAAAGGCGGTGCAAATTCCCACCGTAGAAGTGCATATCACCGATATAAACACCCGCGAAGAGTTCAGAAAAAACAGTTATATTTCGCTTTATGCTGAAAAATTTATCGCGGGCAAGGGAATTGCGGGCTACACCGAAGCGCTTGGCTACTTAAAAGAAAAATACGGAAAATAAATTAACGGAAAACTCTTCTTTTGGAAGGGGTTTTTCTTTACTTTTTTCATATTTTATTATATTATTTATTTATTGAACGTTATCGCGCGTTTATCGGAGAGAGTTTATGGAAAAAATATTAGTTATAGACTTCGGCGGACAGTACAATCAACTTATCGCAAGGCGAATAAGGGAAGACAACGTTTACGCGGAAATTAAACCTTTCAATAAGATAACGACTGACGAGATCTTAAAAGAAGGCTATAAGGGCATAGTCTTTACGGGCGGGCCTAACAGCGTGTACGACGAAAAGTCCCCCCACTACGATAAAGGCGTGCTGAATCTCGGTATTCCCGTTCTCGGTATTTGCTACGGGCATCAACTTATAAACTATATGGCTGGGGGAACGGTGTCTTCGGCGGAAAATTCTTCGGAATACGGCAAAATCCCGCTATATGTTGACGCCGAAGAACCGCTTTTTGAAGGCGTACCCGAAAAATCTATATGCTGGATGAGCCATAACGATTTCGTAAGCGTTTTGCCCGAAGGGTTTACCGCGATAGCGCATACGGACAAGTGCCGCTACGCCGCCGTAAAAGATGCAAATCGCCGCATCTACGGCGTGCAGTTTCACCCGGAAGTTTCGCATACCGAATACGGCAAGACTATCCTTAAAAATTTCGTTTACGGCGTTTGCGGGTGCAAGGGCGACTGGCACATAGGCAATTTCGTTGCGGAAACGATAGAAGAATACAGGCGTAAACTTGACGGGAAAAAGGTGTTGTGCGCGCTGTCGGGCGGGGTGGACAGTTCGGTCGCCGCGCTGCTTTTGCACAAGGCGGTGGGCAAAAATCTCGTGTGTGTGTTCGTGGATCACGGGCTTTTACGCAAGAACGAGGGCGATTTGGTGGAAAAGACCTTCCGCGGCGAATTCGATATGAATTTAATCCGCGTAAACGCGGAAAGCCGTTTTTTAACTAAACTTGCGGGGGTAATTGAACCCGAGAAAAAGAGAAAAATAATCGGCGAAGAGTTTATCCGCATTTTCGAAGAAGAGGCGAAAAAGATAGGCAAAGTCGATTATCTCGTGCAGGGCACGATTTATCCCGACATAATAGAAAGCGGCAGGGGGGACGCTTCGACCATAAAAAGCCACCACAACGTAGGCGGACTTCCCGACGTAATAGATTTTGAAGAGATTATAGAACCGTTGCGCTATCTGTTTAAGGACGAAGTGCGCGCCGCGGGGCTTTCCTTGGGGCTTCCCCGTGAACTCGTGATGCGCCAGCCCTTCCCCGGACCAGGGCTTGCGGTAAGGGTTATAGGCGAGATAACGAAAGTCAAACTTGACACCCTTCGCGACGCGGACGCTATTTTCCGCGAAGAAGTGGAAAGGGCTGGGATTTCAAGCAATCAGTATTTTGCGGTTCTTACCGATACTAAAAGCGTGGGCGTTATGGGCGACGCCAGAACTTACGGCTATACGGTAGCGCTTCGCGCCGTTTCCACCGACGATTTTATGACCGCCGACTGGACTAGAATTCCGTTCGACGTTTTGGAACGGGCGTCAAGCCGTATTACCAACGAAGTAAAGGGCATAAACCGTATAGTTTACGATATTACTTCCAAACCGCCGGCCACGGTGGAGTGGGAATAAAATATCGTATTTTCAGCGGTTTTTTGCGATAAAATTTTTAAATTTCGTAAAATTTTTAAAATTTTCGTTATTTAGATTGATTTTTTATTGCGATTAAGGTATAATCGTTAGTGCTTGATTTTAATTTTAATCAAGGACTTACAGGGGGCTTGTTTTCCGTATGGACAACGAACAGTCTTTAAATATTCGGAACGGAGAGAAAAAAGGCGGGATTTCTTTGGCTGAAATCCTGCACGTTTTGCGTTCCCATATTTTGCTTATATTGATTATCACCCTGCTTTTTGCGGCGGGCGGCTTTTTGTATGCAAGAAATAAAAAGCCCGTTTATACCGCAAGCGTGCCCGTATTGTTTAGCGTTCAGGTTAGCGCGGACGGTGAGTTTGACCGCGTATCCAGCGTCAATTATATGCGGAAATATATGAATACCGCCGCGGGAATCTGTGAAAAGGGTATCGTTCTGGACAGGGCTAACGTCTATTATTATTTCTATCAGGAACGTTATAAGAAAAACGGTAAAACGATAGACGAATTTATGACTGATATAAAATCAGTTTACAATCAAAGCGTAAAAGAAAACCGTGAAGAAATTCCTGGCTTTGAAGTAAATGAAACGCTGTTAAATAAATACAGAAACAAGTGGTTTAATCAAAATAATATTGTAGTAGGGTATACCGCCAGTGAAAGCGATGAGGAACTCGTGATTAAGTTCTCCTTGTCGGTTAAAGACGCAAACGCTACCGTAGCGCGTGAAATGGCGTATATCTATACGATTGCCTCCGACTTTTCGTTAAACTACGTGCTTAATTTCAGCGACGCCAGCACGGTTATCACTACCGCGGGACTTATAAATCTCGTTCGGGATTCAAGAGGTATAGGCGTGTCGTCAAACGCGTCCACTAAAAAGCCGATTATTATAGCGGCGGTGTTGGGACTTGTAATTTCTCTCGCCGTGATCTACGTAATTTACGTTATAGATAATACGGTCAAATCCAAAGAACAGTTGGAAGCCCTTTCGGGTGCTAACGTTATCGCTTATATCGAAGACGTTGCGGAGGTGAAATAATGGAAGATTTCGTTCAGAAAGACAATATCGCCGCAATCAATTCGGTAGGAAAGGAAAGTAGTGGCGCATTCACCGTATTCTTACGGTTTTTGCGTAGATTTATAGTTCTTATTCTGGTGTTTACGGTGCTTGGAACGGTCGGCGGATTCGTGCTTGCCCGTAAAAAGGACCAGACGGTTTACACGCAGACTAAATCGGTAGTAGTCGTTGCAAGTATCGACGAGAAATCGCAAGCGACCAACATTACGCTTACCGATATACTTAAAAACACTATAGCGAGAGTGACAACCACGCCTATCATTATCGACAGGGCGAGAAAAATATATATAGAGAATTGCAATAATGCGCAGAAAAAGCCGAACGGTACGGTTTCCTCAGGCGCTATATCCGTAGAATCGGGGGACAACCTAATTTTCGATATTTCTTACAGTTCGTCAAGTGCGGCAGACGCCGCGGATAAACTCGACGCGTTTATAGCCGCCGTACAAGAACAGACTTCAGTGTTGTTTCAGGATTATGCAAATCAGGTAAATTTATATCCCATTGACAACGCACCGGCGCTTAGCACCAGCAACGGGTTCGTAAAGTTTATGCTGTTAGGCGTTTTAGGCGGGCTTGTAGCGGGGCTTGCGATAGCGTTTATCCTGTATATTCTCGATAATACCGTAAGCAGCAAGTCTGAACTTGAAGCCCTTACGGGTGCTACCGTGGTCGCTTATATTGACGACGTGGTGCAAAAATAACCGAATAAAATTTATAATAAGTGCCCGACAGAAAGTCGGGCACTACTTATTTTAAATAATATCGCGCACGGCAAGCAAGTTGCCGGAAACCCCGTCTATTAACAGCGCTTTTAATCTGTCGTTTCCAGCGGCTATTCCGATATACCAGTAGGGCGTGCCGTCTTTTACGAATACGCGCATATAAATTTCCGCCTGAAAAACGCCGTCTTTAATATAGGAATTCAAAAGCGCGCTTTGCTTTTCTTCCAGAACCTGAAGCGCGTCGTCGTATGATATGCACTTTGCGGGCACTATCGATTTAAATAGAACGGGCACGGTACTGTCGCCCGTATTCAGCGTTGCTGAAAATTCTTTACCCATATCGGCTTTAATTTCCACAGTCGCTTTGTATTCGCTGGTTATCTCGTCCAAGATGAATGCGGCGGAATATTCTCTGTCGCCTTTTCTGAAATTCAGCACGCGCCTTACTTCGTCGGGAAAGGCGTGCATTACGAAAGTCAGTCCGTATATTACGTTTCCCGTTTTGCCGTCGTTTATATAGGGGGATTCGCAGAATCCGTAGGTTGCGGTAATATTTATTTCTTCCGCAGTGCCCTGATAGATTTCCTGTCTTAATTCGCTGACGTGCGCTATGTATGGGTTTATTTTGCCGCAGCCCGATAATACCATGGTAAAAACGGTAAATATAATCGCAAATTTACGCATAAAATTCTCCTTAAAGTATTCTATGACGGCAGTACGGAGTATAGACCTGTAAATATATCCTTAAAAAAGTTGATTTTTGCGCTTAATTTTGTTAAAATATTCAGGAAAGGTAGAATATGAAGAGATGGATTATTAAAACAAGTCTTATAACGCTGGCGGCAACTGTATTGACGCTTGTCGTCGTATATTTTTTTCTTATGCTTGCCTTTCCGAGAGTTCTGGCTAAAGGCTGGGAAGCCGTCGGCAGTTATGACTTGTCCATGAGATATTACGAAAAACAGTACGAGGCCAGTAAGGAAATGTCAGACCTATCCGTATTATGCGTTAAGGTTGACGTGGAAAAGGATACGAACCGTGCGGAAAAGTATCTTGCTATAATGACGAAAAACAGCGGGTTTTCGGAATTCTGTGCGAGTGAAGATGCGGATACTGCACAGGGCTACGGCTTTACCGCTTACGAGTTCTATTTCGGAAAATACGCGGTGGCGTCCTATTATAAATACGATATAACAGCGGCTGTAAACGTTGCAAAGATTGCCACGCAAAACGGATATTCCGAACACAACGCCTTTTACGTTATATTAAGCGGGGTGAAAACGTTGACCGCCGCCGACGGACAGGCGATTGAAAGCGCGGTTTCCGAGATAAAAGCCCATCTTACCGACGCAGCGCAGATAGCCAACGCCGGACGGGACGAAAATATTGCCCGTTCAATATATGAAAACATTTAAGGAATTTAAAAGTGGACTGTTTTAACGGTGCGAAACGTGGCGGATTTATTTATACCGCCACGCTAATTTTATTTTTAATAGTAGCCCTTATCGGACGCACGGTTCTTGCCGCCTTTAACGCGTCCGAAACCCTTTCTTACGCGGTGAACGGGGTGTTGACTTTCGCGGTGTTTATCACCGTAGTTCTTTTAAGCACTAAAAAGCGAGTGATAACCGTATACGTGCGTAAATGTTCGTGCGGGTATTTCTTGGCGGCGGTTATGTTGGCGTTCGGTATGCTTTTGGGGCTTGGGTTCGTAAATTCCATCGTTGCGGACGGAGTTAAAAGCGTAGGCGGAAGAATTGCACAAGATCCCGACATATTGAATAGTACCTTTGAGTTTATACTCTTTACCATCGTGCTCTGCGTTTTGCCCGCGGTAGGCGAAGAACTCTTTTTCCGCGGCGTTATCGCGGAAAGCGTGTCGAAAACGGGCAAGGTGGCTGGCGTGCTTACCGTCGCGCTGTGTTTTGCCGTGTATCACGGCAGCGTGTCGCAACTTTTATATCAGTTTATTTACGGGTTGGGGCTTGGCGTTCTCGCTTTAAAAGCGAAAAGCGTAGTGCCCACCGTTCTCGCGCACTTTATCAATAATTTTGCAGTTCTCTCTATGGAATATTTCAGCGTTCCGCTGGATTTATTCAACCCGATAGTTATATCTGTCGGCGCGGTATTACTGGCGGGGTTTGCGGCAATTATATTCGTTCCGAAAAAGCAGTCGGCGGGGGCGGAGAAAACGGAAAGTATAAAGGAATTTTATCTTCCTTTCGGAATAATAGGAATAGGAGCGGCGGTGCTTACGATAATTCTGTCGGCGTTGCCGTTATAACGGCGGGGTTAGTATGATAAAGATAAATCTCGTGTGCGTCGGAAAAGTCAAAGAGAAATATTTTGCCGAAGGCATTGCAGAATACGCTAAAAGACTTAAACGGTTCTGCGATTTTGCCATTATCGAAGCGGCGGAAGAAAATGCCGGCGATAACGCTGCGGCGATTATTTATAAAGAAGGCAAAAATATTTTGCCTAAACTCCGCGGCGCGGTGTTCGCGTTTGCCATAGAGGGCGAAAAGTATTCGAGCGAGAAGTTCGCGGAAAAAATAAAAAAACTTACCGATAAGGGCGCGGGGGAAATAACCTTCGTGATAGGCGGTTCTTACGGGCTGTCGGACGAAATAAAGAAAAAAGCCGACGGGCTTGTATCCTTTTCCGACATGACCTTTCCGCACACGCTTTTCAGGCTTTTATGCGTGGAACAGATTTACAGGGCGTTTTGTATTATAGGCGGAACACCGTACCACAAGTAGCGCATACCATACGGTATGGACGTTCTTGAAGAATTAGACGTTTTCTACCGTGCTTGGCGTGGCGAAAAGGGGTATATAGGACTAACCGAACTAGGTGCGATCATACCGTATTTTGCAGTATGCAAAACGGCGCGCCCAAAGGTTATCGTGCAATACGCCATCCACGCGCGGGAATATATAACGACTTATATCGGTATGATGCAGGCGGCGGACTTTATTGAGCGCGGAAAGCGCGGACGGGTGTATTTTATTCCCGCTGTCAATATAGACGGTATAGCGGAAGCCCTGTACGGCGATAAAACTTATAAAGCCAACGCAAGGCGTGTGGACTTAAACGTAAATTTTGACGCAAGGTGGGGGCAGGGCGCAAAGAACGTGCGCGAAAAAGCCGCCGAAAATTATATAGGCGAGTTTCCTTTTTCGGAAAGTGAGACGCGGGCGCTGCGCGATTTTACCTTGCTGGTTAAGCCCGATATGACGGTTAGTTATCACAGCAAGGGCGAAGAGATTTACTGGGAGTTTTTTCAAGGGGAAAAAGAACGGGCGCGCGACTATCGTGTTGCCAAAGCGGTGTCGGATACAACGGGTTATCCGCTTAAAAGTGCGGGGGTATCCAGCGGCGGATATAAAGACTGGTGCATTGAAAAACTTAAAATCCCCGCGCTGACCATAGAAGTCGGCTCGGACGAACTTTCGCACCCCATAGGCAGAGAGTTTGCCGAAGAAATTTTTAATAAAAACCGCGACGTTTTACGGGTTATTACGGAGATGTTATGAATAGGGAAAGAAAATTTATGCGCGCCGCGATAAGGGAAGCGCTTAAAGCGCGCGAAATAGACGACGTGCCTATCGGCGCGGTGATAGTCTTAGACGGTAAAATAGTAGCGCGCGGGTATAACAGAACGGAAAGTTCGCAGATAGCGATAAATCACGCGGAAATAATAGCGATAGAAAAGGCGTGCAAAAAACTTAAAAGCCGCAGGCTTGACGGTGCGGAAATATATATAACTTTAGAGCCGTGCGCAATGTGTGCGGGGGCTATTGCGAACGCGCGGATAAAACGGGCGATTTTCGGGGCTTACGAGAGAAAAAGCGGCTGTGCGGAGAGTAAATATCCCGTTCTTTCGGATAACGGGCTTAACCATACGGTAGAATATCTCGGCGGCGTGGAAGAAGCCGAGTGCGCCGAACTTATAAAAGACTATTTTCGTGAAAAGAGAAAGGAAAACGCTTAAAGGGTGAGGCGTGCGGTCGGTTTTTTATTATAAGCCTTGCTTTTGGGACAAGAATATAGTATAATATAATCGTACTGATTGATAGACATTAAAAGGGAACTTTACTTTTTATAAAGAATATTATGAATACTAAAACGGAAGAAAAAGACGATTTATTAAAAGACGGTGAAAAAGTAGCCGCCAACAACGCTGAAACGGAAACTTACGGTGCGCGTCCCGTTGCGCCTGATTACGTGCTGCGCCAGAAAACTTTCGGATATAAGACGTATTTGTTTGTAAAAAGGGCGTTCGATATAATTTTTTCCGGATTGTTTATTCTTCTTTTCAGTTGGCTTTACCTGATTATTGCGTGTATGGTAAAAATTTCCGACGGCGGAAAGGTGTTTTTTATACAAAAGCGGGTGGGCAAAAACGATAAGGAAATAAAGATAGCCAAGTTCCGCAGTATGAGAAAGGACGCGGACAAGATAGAACAATCCCTGTCGGCGGAACAGGTTGCCGCGTACAGAAAGGAATATAAACTTGAAAGCGATCCGCGCATAACGAAACTCGGTAAATTTTTGCGCAAGACGAGTTTGGACGAACTGCCTAATATTTTTGCCGTGTTTACGGGTAAAATATCCTTCGTAGGTCCGCGCCCGCTGTTAAAGTGTGAAGCGCACGAAAAATACGGGAAAGACGCGGATAAACTGCTTTCCGTAAAACCGGGTATGGTAGGCTGGTGGGCGGTAAACGGCAGAAACAACTGCGTGTACGACAGCGGGGAAAGACAAAGGTTAGAACTCTTTTACGTGGACAAGTGTTCCGTGTGGCTGGATATTAAAATAATGCTTAAAGCGATAGTATGCGTGTTTAAGCGCACGGGTGCGTCTTAAACACGCGGCGCGCGGGGCTTTAAATCTCCGAAATGTGAAAGTTGCTTAAAATTTTAAGCAACTTTTTTGTTTTTTAGCCGTACTTTGCGTATTATTTGTCGCCGTTCCTTTCTTTTGTATTGACAGTTAACTTTAAAAATGATACAATTTATATTATAAATATTTAAAAGGCGGATTTTCGGTAGGTGTCGGAAACTAAAATTCTTATCGCTGTGCATAAACCTTATTCTTTTCCGACGGACGGGTTGTATATGCCCGTTCAGGTGGGCGCTGTCGGCAAAGATAAGTTTTTAACCTGTTCGGACGATACGGGCGACAATATTTCCGAAAAAAACCCCTATTACTGCGAACTTACCGCGCTGTATTTTGCGTGGAAGAATATAACGGCGGACGCCGTGGGGCTTGTACATTACAGGCGGTATTTTAAGGGCGGTTTTAAATTTTCGGCAGGCGATAGAAAAATAGGCGTGTTAAGCGGCAAAGAGTGCGAAGACCTTTTGCGCGAAACGGACGTGATTCTGCCCAAAAAACGCAAGTATTACATAGAAACTCTGTATTCGCATTACGCCAACACTATGTACGTCGAACCGCTTGACGTGGCGGGTGAAATCATCAAAGAACAATACGGCGACTATTACGCGGAATTTTTGCGGCTTAAAAAACGGTCGAGTGCGCATATGTTCAATATGGCAATTATGAAAAAGCCTGTGTTCGACGGGTATTGCGGCTGGCTTTTTCCTATTCTTTCCGAACTTGAAAAAAGAGTGGATTATAAAAAATACGACGCCTTCCACGCCCGTTTTTTCGGCAGGGTATCGGAACTTTTGTTGGACGTATATATAAACACGAATAAGATAAAGTATGCGGAAGTCAAGGTGGTTTCCACCGAAAAAATCCGCTGGGTAAAAAAGATTTTAGGGTTTTTGGGCGCTAAATTCTTCAAGAAAAAATATGATAAGAGTTTTTAACGATAACGGTGCGGCGAAACCCGAAACGGTTGCCGCGGTAGTCGTTTCCTATAACAGAAAGGTGCTCTTGAAAGAGTGCGTAAACGCGTTGCTTAACCTACGCTGCGATTATCTTAAAGTTTTAATCGTTGATAATTGCAGTACGGACGGCACGGAAGAATATATCGGGGATTTGATTTCCGATAAAGTCGTCTATTTTAACACGGGCGAAAATATAGGCGGTGCCGGCGGATTTAACTTCGGCGTAAAGAAGGCGATGGAAATGGGCGCAGACTACGTCTGGCTTATGGACGACGACTGTATCGTGCAGGAAAATTCGCTTGCCGCGCTTTTGGATTTTGCCAAATCCAAAGGCGGCGAGTTCGGGTTTTTGTCCAGCAAAGCCCTTTGGACGGACGGCACGATTTCCAAAATGAATATCCAAAGGCGGTCAATCGGAGATAAGAAATTAAACACGGACGTAAGCGGTCAGAAAATACGGATTGCTACGTTCGTTTCGCTGTTTTTAAGCGCGAAAGTTATAAGAGAAGTCGGTTTGCCGATAAAGGAATTCTTTATCTGGGGGGACGACTGGGAATATACTTACAGGGTTTCTACGAAATTTACCTGCTACTACGTTGCGGAAAGCGTGGTTATTCATAAATCCGCCGTAAATATGGGCAGTAATATAGCAAAAGACGACTTAAATAGGCTTGACAGGTATTTTTATTCTTACCGAAACGAAAGGTATCTGTATCGCGAAGTCGGGTTTAAGGGCAGACTTTACTATCTTTTGAAAATTTCTTACCATATAGTTAAAATTCTGTTTTCGAGATGTAAGAATAAGAAAACCAGATTGAAGATGCTGTTTAAGGGTGTTGCCGCAGGGCGTTCGTTTAAGCCGGATATAGAATATGCGGAACAAATAGAAGGTGTGGAGAAAGTTTAATGAATATTGCGTTAGTCGTTGCGGGCGGTTCGGGCAGCAGAACTTGCCAAAGCGTTCCGAAACAGTTTTTGACGGTGAACGAAGTTCCCATAATAATTCATTCTTTGCTGAATATAAAAAAGTCCGGCGTTTACGACGATATCGTAGTGGTGATTCCGGACGGTTGGCAGATGTTTATCACTTCGTATTGCACTAAATACGATATAGAAGTTTCGGGGTTCGTGCTCGGTGGGGAATCGCGGTTCGGCTCTATTTTAAACGCCGTGCGCTACCTTGGCGAACGTTATAAAGATCAGGACGTGGTGTCGATAATAGACGCTAACAGGCCGCTTATTCCCGCGTCGGTGTTTACGGAAAATTTACGCGTGGTAAAAAGCGCAGAAGACGCTATGGTATTATCCGCATATCCGTGTATGGACAGTATGTTTAGGACTACCGAAAGCGGCATACAAAGCGTGGACAGGAACGAATATCTTTTGGGACAATGCCCCGAAACGGCGTTCCTTAAATTACTGAAAGAAATTTACTTTAAAGCCGAAAAGGAAGGCGGTTGCGATTTATCCGCCGCAAATCTTGCCGTAAGGTACGGCAAGCGCGTGGAAGCAGTCCGCGGTTCGGCAAAGTCGTTCAAGATTACCGTGCAGGACGATTTGGATATTTTTAAGGCGTTATTGAATTTGGGTGAATAGTTTGAAATCGGTAAGTAGCGGATTAAGTATTAAACAAAATTATATATTCAGTTTACTGTATAAGGTTATCGCCGTTTTAGTCCCCGTACTTATAACGCCGCATCTCGACAGGGTTTTAGAACCCGACGGGAACGGGGCTATAAGTTTCGTGTCGTCTATTGCCTCCTATTTTATTCTGCTTGCAAATCTCGGCATAGAAGGCTACGGACAAAGGGCGGTCGCTATGCACCGCGACGATAAAGAGTTCCTGCATAAATTCGTTATGGAAATTTTTGTCTTAAAAATTTTCTTAACCCTTTTTAGCGGTACTGTTTTCGTGGTTCTTTTCAGCATAATCGGCGGTGCGAAAACGGAAATGTATCTCATTTTTTCCATTTCCGTATTCTTCGTTGCGTTCGATTTTTCCTGGTTGTTCCAGGGGCTTGAAAATTTCAGAATTTTAGCGATAACTCATCTTTTGGCGAGGGCGGCTTACGTCGTTTTCGTCTTCTTGCTTGTCAGCACCAAGCAGCATATCAACGTCGCGGCGTTCCTTTGGGTGGGGATGACGGTAGTGTCTTACCTTTTATCCTTCCCGTTCGTCATCAGGTTTTTCAAAGCCGATAAGAGCGTAAAACTTAAACCTTTCTCTCATCTTAAAGAGAGTATCGTTTATTTTATTCCCGCCATTGCCGTTTCCGTATATACCATTTTAGATAAAACTATGATAGGCATTATCACGGGTTCGGACTTTGAAAACGGATATTACGAAGAAGCGGATAAAATCGTCAAACTCGTACTCACGGTAGTTACCACTCTCAATATCATTATGCGTTCGCGCATATCGTATTGCTTTGCGCGCGGGGAGTTCGACCGTGTGAAAGACTATATCCGCCAGACGGCGCATCTGGCGTTTATGCTATGTTTCCCGATGGCTTTCGGACTTTTGGCGGTATCCAGACCTTTCATCAATATCTATTGCGGCGTGAAGTTCGGAAAGAGTATACTGCTTCTGCGCCTATTGTGCCCTTTAATTCTTATTATCGCCACAAGCAATATTCTGGGCACGCACTACTATACGCCGTTTAATAAGCAGCGGACGAGTAATAAGTTTCTGATAGCGGGGGCTATCGTGAACATCATTTTCAATATTCCGCTTATATACTTTATGCAGTCTGTCGGCGCGGCGATAGCGTCAGTCATTGCCGAATTTACCATACTCGTGTTATACGCCGTAAACGCGAACAGGTTTTTTGCGTTTAAGGAATTCTTAAAGATAAGTTGGAAATACGCCGCCTGTTCGGCAATTATGTTCGTAGCGGTTGCTCTTGCGGTACATTTCTTGCCCGAAGGTATATTATGGCTGGTTCTGGAAATTCTGGGCGGCATTGTGGTGTATTTTGTATTGCTGCTTGTTTTCAGGGCGGAATTTTTATTAAGCCATATGAAGAATTTGGCGGCAAGATTAAAAAAGCGTAAACAGCAGGATAATTAGAGTATGGATTTAAGTGCGGAAATAAGGTGCGGGTTTAGCGTTTCTACCGCCAGAAAAAAAGTCTGGCTTACACAGATGGAAATGATGAAAGCCGTTCTCGATATATGCGAAAGCAATAATCTTAAAATCTTCGCGATAGCGGGCACGCTGCTCGGCGCGATTCGCCATAACGGCTATATTCCGTGGGATGACGATATAGATTTTCTTATGCCGAGAGAAGATTATGAAAAGTTTATCGCCGTAGCGAGCGAAAGCCTTAAAGCCCCGTATAGTATGCAATGCTGTAAAACCGAAAAGAGTTATCCGAACGGGCATATCCAGATAAGGAATTCCGAAACCACCTGTTTTATTTTTAATTCTTTCGACGACTTGAAATCGGGCAAGAACTGCGGTGTGTTCATAGATATTTTCTGCTACGACGAAATGCCTGACGAGGAAAGCGGGCGCGTAAAATTCTGGGAAAAAGAAAAACGCCTTAAAAACTTATCGATGTGGAAAATTTATTCCAAAAAGAAAGGACTTAAGGGGCTTGTGCAAAAATTTCTTGCAAACACTTACTTTTTAACCCACGGGGTACAAAGTACCATAGAAAAGCACGACGCGTTAGCGCAAAAATTTAACGACGGTACGCACGCTCTCGTCGGCGCGGTGGCTTTCGGTGCGAAAATAGAACGGAACGTGTGGAAGAAAAGCGATTTTGACGAAATAGTACCGCACGCGTTTGAAGATATTACCGTGCCTGTTCCAAAAAATTTCGACAGCGTTCTCACCGTGCAGTACGGCGACTATATGAAAATCCCCGAAAATAAGGGTGGCACGGTGCACGGACAGGCGTTTTTCGACGTCGATAAACCTTATACCGCTTACCGCGGCATAACTAAAGAAGAATTCGACAACTTGTTCAGACAAACTTTATAACACTAGTATAGGTGGTTATTATGGTAAAAAGAAACGTTTTATTAAATCCCGGACCTTCCACGACGACGGATACCGTCAAAATGGCGCAGATAGTTCCGGATATCTGTCCGAGAGAAAAAGAGTTCGCCGATCTTATGAAAGGATTAAGAGCGGATCTTTTGGGCATCGTGCACGCAAACGCCGAAAAATATACTTCGGTACTGTTCTGCGGTTCGGGTACTATCAATATCGACGTGTGCTTAAACTCTCTGCTGCCCGCCGATAAGAAAGTTCTTGTCGTGGACAACGGGGCGTATTCCGCACGCGCCGCGGAGATTTGCAAATATTACGGCTTGCCGCATATAGACCTTAAATTTTCCGTAAACAGCCGTCCGGATCTCGCCGCGGTGGAACGGGCGCTTAAAGATAATCCCGACGTGTATATAGTTCACACCACGCATAACGAAACGGGTACGGGGCTGCTTAATCCCATACGCGAAATAGGTGCGCTGGCGCATAAATACGGCGCGATATTTACGGTGGATACCACTTCTTCGCTTGCAATGATACCTATCGATATAGAAAAGGACAATATCGATTTCTGTATGGCAAGCGCGCAGAAGGGCATTATGGCTATGACGGGGCTTTCCTTTATTATAGGCAATAGGGCGGAGATAGAAAAAAGCAAGGATTATCCGAAACGGAGTTATTACTGCAATCTTTTCCGCCAGTTCGATTATTTTGAAAAGACGGGCGAAATGAACTTTACGCCCCCCGTGCAGACCGTTTACGCCACTATACAGGCGCTGAAAGAGTATTACGCAGAAGGCGAAACGGCTAAATGGGCGCGCCACACCCGTGTGTTTAACGCAATACACGAAGGGCTTGACAAACTCGGATTCAAAGATTTTATACCGAGAGAAATGCAGTCGGGGCTTGTGGTTGCCGCGCTGTATCCCGACGACGATAACTGGGATTTTATGAAAGTTCACGACTACTGCTACGAACGCGGATTTACCATTTACCCCGGCAAAGTGGAGAAAAAAGGTATGTTCCGCTTATGCGCTCTGGGTGCTATCGACGTTCAGGATATAAAAGACTTTTTCAAGGTGTTTGAAGAAGCGTTGAAAGTAAACGGTATAAAAATACCCGTTGTTTATAAGGAGAACTGACAAATGAAAAAAATCTATACTTGTTTTTGCACCGACGTTATTCACGAAGGGCATCTTAACATCGTAAACCAAGCCAAAAAGTACGGCGAAGTGATAGTCGGCGCGCTTTCCGACGAAGCGTCTATAAGATATAATAAATTTCCGACTATACCCTTAGAAGAAAGGGTAAAACTGTACGAATCCATACCAGGCGTAAGCAAAGTCGTCGTTCAGAACAGAATGCATTACGACGATATTATAAAGGACTTAAAGCCCGATTACGTTATTCACGGCGATAACTGGCGGGAAGGTCCTGAAAGCGTGTTGAGAAACCAACTCGTCGAATTGCTTAAAACTTACGGCGGCGAATTGATAGAAGTACCGTATACGAGAAACGAAACGGTAAAGAAAATCGACGCGGTGCTGAAAGAAAAACTCGCGATGCCGGAATACAGGAGAAAGAGGCTTAAACAACTTATCAAAATCTGTCCCGTAGTAAAGACGATAGAGGCGCACTCCGGATTAACGGGGCTTATCGCGGAAAAGACGGTGGTAGATACGGGGGAAGGCAAACTCGATCAGTTCGACGCTATGTGGGTGTCTTCGCTTTGCGATTCCACGGCGAAAGGCAAACCGGATATAGAACTCGTGGATATGACTTCGCGTTTCAGAACGATAGACGACATAATGGAAGTAACCACGAAACCCATTATCTTTGACGGCGATACGGGCGGACTTACCGAACATTTCGTTTACACCGTAAGGTCTTTGGAACGTATGGGCGTTTCGGCAATCATAATCGAAGACAAAACGGGGCTTAAAAAGAACTCGCTTTTCGGTACGGAAGTAAAGCAGACGCAGGATACTATAGAAAACTTCTGCGCCAAGATAGAAGCGGGTAAGAAAGTCAAACTTACCGACGAATTTATGATAATCGCGCGTATAGAGTCGCTTATTCTGGAACAAGGTATGGAAGACGCTTTAACGCGCGCGTTTGCATACGTCAAGGCGGGTGCGGACGGTATAATGATACATTCCCGCAAGAAAGATCCTGCGGAAATTCTGGAGTTCTGCGACAAGTTCAGGGAAAAGGACAAGGAAACGCCGATAGTGGTAGTGCCGAGTTCCTTTAATACCATAACCAACGAAGAGCTCGCTGGACACGGTGTAAATATCGTAATCTACGCCAACCAACTTACGCGCAGCGCTTTCCCCGCGATGCAGCAGACGGCTATGGATATACTGAAATATCACAGGGCGAAAGAAGTGGACGACAGGTTAATGTCCATAAAGCAGATTATAACGCTTATCAACGAATTGTAAGGTGATTTATGAATGACGAAATAGCCGTGCTTATGGCGGCGGGGCTGGGTACGCGGATGAGGCCGCTTACCGAAAAAACGCCCAAGCCGCTTATAAAAGTATTCGGTAAACCTATGATAGAAACCGTAATCGACGGGCTTGAAGCGCGCGGGGTGCGGCACGTATATATCGTGGTAGGGTATAAGAAAGAACAGTTCGGGTATCTGACGGCAAAATACGGCAACGTATCTATTATCGAAAATACGGAATATACGACCGTCAACAATATTTCTTCTATTCACGCCGCTTTGCCGGTTATGAACGCGAATTGCTTTATCTGCGAAGCCGACCTGTACGTTTCAGATCCTTCGATTTTTTTAGCCGAACTTTCGCACTCCTGCTATTACGGCAAGATGGTGAAAGGGCATAGCGACGACTGGGTATTCCCGCAGGACGATACCGGCAGAATAATACGGGTGTGCAAGGGCGGCGACGACTGCTTTAATATGTGCGGGGTGGCTTATTTTATTAAAGACGACGTGAAAAAAATCGCAGACGCAATAAATAACGCGTATAAGAAAAAAGGCACTTACGAAGATAAGTTCTGGGATAATATAGTGGACGAAGAGATAAACAATCTGTATCTTACCGTCCACGAAGTAGGAAAAAATCAAATAGTGGAGATAGACTCTGTTAAAGAACTTGAAGTCGTCGATCCAAACTACAAGGAGTATAACTTATAATGAAAGTCGAAAATTTTGTCAAAATACTTAACGCCGATTTTTACGCCGGCGTACCCGATTCGCAGTTAAAGGCGTTATGCAATTATCTTATATCCGTTTACGGCGTAAACGGTAAAAACCATATAATCGCGGCGAACGAAGGCAACGCCGTGGGGCTTGCGGCGGGCTATCATCTTGCGACCGGCAAAGTTCCCGTGGTTTATATGCAGAACAGCGGCGAAGGCAACGTTATAAACCCCGTCGCTTCGCTTATGAACGATAAAGTTTACGGTATGCCTTGCATTTTCGTAATAGGCTGGCGTGGCGAACCTAACGTTCACGACGAACCGCAGCATATCTTTCAGGGTGAAATAACCTGCAAACTGCTTGACGTTATGGATATTCCTTACGCGATACTGTCGAAAGATACTACCGACCTTGAAATTGCGGACAAGATGAAAGAATTTTCCGCGCTGCTTAATATCGGCAAACAGGTGGCGTTCGTGGTGAGAAAGGGCGCGTTGGAATTTGACGGCAAGGTAAAATACGGCAATGCTAACACTATGCTGCGTGAAAGCGTTATAGAACGCATCGTCGCCGCAACGGATAACGGCGTTATCGTTTCGACGACGGGCAAGGCTTCGCGCGAGTTGTTCGAAATAAGGGAAAGAAGGGGCGAAGGGCACGGCAAGGACTTTCTTACCGTCGGCTCTATGGGGCATTCTTCGAGTATTGCGCTTGCCGTGGCTATCAATCAACCCGATAAAAAGGTGTGGATAATAGACGGCGACGGCGCGGCGCTTATGCATATGGGTGCAATGGCGGTGCTTGCCGCCAACGCGCCTAAAAACGTCGTTCATATCGTAATAAACAACGGCGCGCACGAAACCGTAGGCGGACAGCCTACCGTTATGGCTGGCGTGGATATAGTTAAGGTGGCGCAGGGCTGCGGCTATAAAAACGCCGTTTCGGTGGACGATTTCGATAAACTTTCCGCCGCGTTAAAAGCCGCGAAAGAGAGAGACGAACTTTCTTTTATAGAAGTTAAATGCGCACTCGGCGCAAGGGACGATTTGGGCAGACCTACGACCACCGCAAAGGAAAACAAGCAGGCGTTTATGGCGAATCTTAACGTAAAATAGACGGCGTTATATCATCGTTATTATTTATTTAAAATTATTTTATAATAAAAATGATAATTCCTTGACCAACACGGGTTTAAGTATTAAAATATAATCGGTACTAAATGTACACAAAGTTACATTAGGAGAAAAAAATTATGATTACACACGGCAACTCTATCGAAATTATCAGCGGCAATTCCAACCGCCCGCTTGCTGAAGCGGTCGCGAAAGAATTAGGGCTCACTCTTTCGGAAGCGGAAGTAGGCAAGTTTTCGGACGGCGAAATAAACGTTACCCTTCCGAATACCGTCAGGGGTAAGGACGTATTTATTATTCAATCCACCTCCGCACCCGTAAACGACAACCTTATGGAATTGCTTATTCTTATCGACGCCTGTAAACGTGCGTCGGCGGGCAGGATAACGGCGGTAATGCCGTACTTCGGCTACGCCCGTCAGGACAGAAAGGCACGCCCCAGAGATCCGATTACCGCAAAACTCGTCGCGGACATTATAACCAGCGCGGGCGCGGACAGGGTTATGGCGATGGACCTTCACGCGGCGCAGATTCAGGGCTTTTTCGAAATCCCCGTAGATCACCTTTACGGCGCGCCTATGCTTGCCAAGTGTTTCAAGAAGAGAATGGACGAAAACTGGGTGGTAGTATCTCCGGACGTAGGCAGCGTCGGCAGGGCGAGAAACTTTGCTTCGAGAGTAAACGCGTCGCTTGCCATCGTGGATAAGCGCCGTCCCAAAGCCAACGCTATAGAAGTTATGAACGTGATAGGCGACGTACAGGATAAAATCTGCCTGATGGTCGACGATATGATAGATACCGCGGGAACTATCGTTCAGGGTGCGGAAGCGCTTGTTAAGAACGGTGCGAGAGAAGTTTACGCGTGCTGCACGCACGGCGTTCTTTCGGGCCCCGCTATCGACAGGATAAACGCTTCGCCGATAAAGGAACTCGTGGTTTTGGACACGATAAATATGCCGGAAAACGTTAAGAACTGCCCCAAGATAAAAGTGGTGTCCGTTGCAAAATATATCGCAAAAGCGATAACGGTTATTTTCTCCGACACTTCGCTTTCGGCGATTTACGAAGACTGATACGAAAGAAAAGCCGTTTTGATAACAAACGGCTTTTCGTTTAATTATTATGAAACTGATAGTAGGACTCGGTAATCCCGACGCACAGTATCTTAATACCTTTCACAATCTCGGCTTTATCTGCGTGGAAAAAGCCGCGGCGCTTTTCGGTGCGGAATTTACGAAAGAAAAGTTCCGCGCTCTGATTGCTGAAAAAGGTACGGGCGAAAACAAGGTTATTTTTGCAAAGCCCTTAACCTATATGAATCTGTCGGGCGAAAGCGTTAGGGAGATAGCGGCGTTTTATAAAATCGAAAGTAAAGATGTTCTTATAATCTACGACGATTTCGACCTAGAAAAAGGTTTCGTAAGGATAAGAGAAAGCGGTTCTGCGGGCACGCATAACGGTATGCGGAACGTGATAAAAGAACTCGGTACTGAAAATTTCCCGCGCGTGCGCGTGGGGTTTAAGCCCAAAGAACCTATGCTTATTCCGCTTATAGATTATGTTCTTTCCGCAATGCGCGAAGAAGATAAACCTATATTTACGGAAGCGACGGCGCGGGCGGCGCACGCTGCGGCGGACTTTGCAAGCGGCGTTAGCGTTCCTTTGCTTATACAAAAATACAACGGTAAAAAATAACACTTAACATAGCGGTTTTAGGTAGGTTAAATGCTTGAAAAAATCGTAGCGTTAAGAAACGGGGAAAATTCGGTACACGAATTTCTTTCCGCACTCCGCCAAGGTATTCCTTCGGCGGTTTTCGGTGTTTCGGACGCGTTTAAAAATTATCTCGTCGCCACGGTGGAAGAACCCGTTTTATACGTGGTAAATGACTTTATTGCCGCGGCGTCGGCTGAACGCGCGATAAGAGAGTTATCGGATAAGAAAGTAGTGTATCTGCCGGACGGGGAAGATACGCTGCTTTTAACGCGCGCTTTTTCCAAAGACGGGATTTATAAGCGCATCCGCGCGATAAAAGATATAAAGAGTGCGGACGTAGTGATAACCACCTCCGCCTGCCTTATGCAGACCTGCCCGAAATCGGTGCAGACCTTTACCGTGTCGCGCGGACAATCGCTTTCGCGGGACGAGATCGTCGGGTTTTTGACAGAAACGGGCTACGAACGCACGGAAACGGTGGAAAGTAAAGGCACGTTCGCCGTTCGCGGCGACGTGTTGGACGTTTTTCCGATAGACTATAACGAACCGTTAAGGATAGACTTTTTCGACGATTCCGTCGAAAATATAAAGACTTTCGACACGGAGACGAGAAAGACCGTCGCGGCGCTTCAAAGTGCGGAGATTATTCAGGCAAAAGAATACGTTTTCGATAGCGCAAACTTAAAAGATCTTTTAAAAGTCGCGAAATCCGAACTTGACGCAGCCGACAAAACCCGCAAAACGCGGCTTAAAGAAATTTACGAAGATATTTTGCTTTCGGCGGAAAAAAAGGACGAAGGGCTTAACGCGCTTGCCGTTTTGACCAAAGATTGCGGCACGGTGTTCGACTTGCTTGCAAAAAATACCGTGGTGATTTTCGACGAGGCAAAGCGCGTTTACGATACGGCGGTGCTTTGCGCTACGGAATTTACCGAACGGTTCAATTCGCTATATACGTCGGGAGAAGTGTTTTCGTTCGCAAAAAACACCTGTCTTTGCGCGGAAGAACTGAAAAGCAGGTTGGCTTCGTACAGGGAAGCGACTTTACAGACCTTGTCCGCCGCAAACCCCTTTTTCAATCCGCTGAAAATTATAAACCCGAAGACGGGCGGCGTAATAAACTATCGTCTGGACTTTAAAGAAGTATTTACCGATATAGACAACTGGCTGTATTCGGGATACAGGGTGCTTATCGCCGCGGGCGACAGCCGCCGCGCGGAAATGCTATGCAAGGATTTATCCGACCGCGGTATAGCGTCCGCAATACAATCGCGCGGCGAACTTAAAGGCGTTGTTATATCGACCGAAACTCTGTCCGCAGGGTTTATATTCCACGAAGAAAAAGTCGCGGTGATAGGTAGCGGCAATCTGTTTTCCAGAGATAATAACGCAAAAAAACTGAAAGTAAAGCGGCAGAGTTTTTTCACCGCGCCCGAAGTCGGCGACTACTGCGTGCACGAAGTTCACGGCATAGGCAGGGTGTTAGGTTCTAAAAAGATAACGACCACCGAAGGTACGAAAGACTACGTTGCGGTGGAATATCAGGGCGGCGACGTTTTATACGTTCCCGTCGAACAGATGGATATTTTAACCCGCTATCTCGGCAGCGAGAAAAAACCGAAACTCTCTAAAATCGGCGGCGCGGACTTTGAAAAAATCAAAAAGTCGGTAAAAGAAAGTATCCGCAAAATGTCTTTCGACTTAAAAAAACTGTATTCCGAGAGAGAGCAGTCGGAAGGATTTGCCTTTAAGCCCGACTTGGAAATGGAAAAGGCGTTTAACGCCGCTTTCCCGTTTGAAGAAACTATCGACCAGATTACCGCCGAAGAAGACGTTAAAAAGGATATGGCAAGCGGCAAGGTGATGGACAGGCTTATCTGCGGGGACGTGGGGTTCGGCAAAACCGAAGTAGCCTTCCGTGCGGCGTTCCGTGCTATAATTCACGGCAAACAGGCCGCTATGCTTGCGCCGACTACTATTCTTACAGAACAGCATTATAACACCGCGGTAGAACGGTTCCGTGATTTCGGCGTAAAAATAGCAGTACTTAACCGTTTCCGCACCCCTGCCGAACAGAAAAAGACGTTAGCCGAATTAAAGGCGGGCAAAATCGACCTCGTAATCGGCACGCACAGGCTTTTAAGCAATGACGTGGCGTTTTACGACCTTGGACTTTTGATTCTTGACGAAGAACAGCGTTTCGGGGTGGAACATAAAGAAAAGATAAAACTGCTAAAAAAGAACGTGGACACCTTGACTTTAACCGCCACGCCTATTCCCAGAACCCTGCATATGTCGCTTTCGGGCATACGCGCGATAAGCGTGATAAACACGCCGCCCAAAAAGCGGCTGCCCGTGCAGACGTACGTCGTGGAAGAGACGGAAACGCTGATAAAAGACGCCGTGTTTAGAGAGATAAACCGCGGCGGACAGGCGTTCGTTCTGTATAATAGGGTGGAAAGCATTTCTACCTTTGCGGCAAAACTTAAAAATATTATGCCCAACTTAAAGTTTACCGTCGTACACGGCAGGATGAACGAACGGGAAATGGAAAAAGGCGTCGAAGAATTCTATCAGGGCAAAACGGACGTTCTGGTTTCCACGACCATAATAGAAAACGGCGTGGACTTGCCGCGCGCCAACACGCTTATAGTTATAGACGCGGATAGGCTGGGACTTTCTTCTCTATACCAACTTAAAGGCAGGGTGGGCAGAAGCGACCGTTTAGCGTACGCCTATTTCACCTTTAAGCGGGATAAAATTTTATCCGATACCGCTTTTGAACGGCTTAACGCCATCATAGAATTTACCGAGATGGGTAGCGGCATAAAAATCGCTATGCGCGACTTGGAAATCCGTGGCGCGGGCAATATTTTGGGCGCGCAGCAGCACGGACATATGGATAAAATCGGGTACGAACTGTATTCTAAACTCTTGCGCGAAGAGATTTCGGGCAAAGAAGAAAAAACGCCTGAACTCGATATCCGCTTAAACGCGTATATTCCCGAAAGTTATATAGAAGGCAGCGTGGCGCGGATGGACGCCTACAAAGAGATAGCGGAAATAAATTCCGCCGCGCAAGAAAAAGAGTTTATCGGCGCGATAAAAGACGCGTACGGGGATATTCCCGAAGAAGTGAAAAATCTTATAGATATAGCCGTGGCAAAGTACCTTGCTATGAAGATTTCCGCCGTTAAAATCACCGTTTCGAAGGGCGAAACAAGTTTACGGTTTGAAAATTTCAACGCATTTAACAACGCCGCGCTTATGGAAGCGGTGGAAAGTTATAAGGACAGAGTGCGCATTTCCATGAGCGGCGCGCCGAAAATAGAGTTTGTAAGAGAGAGCGAAAACAACTCTGAAATGCTGGCGCTGATGCGCGAATTCCTGTCGAAAGCCGTAATTTAGCGAAAAATTACGTTATATAAGCAATCAAAATTTTCAAAAAGCGGAAAAACGATTGCAATTTTGATTTATATAGTATATACTATTTAAGTATAATAAAAACTATTTCCGATTTTTTTGGAGAGAAATATATGAAAAAACTGCTGTTAAAACTTATTACGCTGCTACTTGCCGCAGTTATCGGTGTGGCTTTCGTTTCCGGTTGTAAGCTTGTAACCGAAGATACCGAACGAAATCTTAATCAGGTTGTCGCGACGGTAAACATCAACAAGAAAGAAAATATCACTAAAAAAGACCTTATAGTCGGCTATATGAACTACGGCTATATTTACACGCAGTATTACGGGTACGACGTGGCGAGAACCTATAAGATTATTCTTAACGGGCTTATCGAAAACCGCATAGTCGTTCAGGTGGCGACGGATATATTCGAACACGGCGACGCGGAACTGGGCATAGCCGCTAAAATCGAAAACGACACCCCCGCACCTAACGCGAAAAGGTATCTGACGGAAGACGAGATTACCGAAGCGAAGTATGCCGCATACAAGGCTATAAACGACCTTTTGGACAGTTATTCCGAAGATAAGTCCAAGACGGAAATTAAGGACACTTTGATTTTCGACGTAAGAACCGTTCCGACGGACGCTAAAAACGCCGACAAATACGATATAGAATATAAAGAAAATTACGTTGCGGATATAGAGAGCAACGGGTTCGACGTGAACGGGGAATACAGCCGCCCCGCGTTCAATAAGGTTGTGAAACTTCTCAAAACCAACGACCTTTTGGGCGATAAGTACGACGGTACGCTTATGACGACCGAGTATCTTAACCAACTTCTTAAGAACTATTATGAAAATCAACTTATCGCTAATTACGAAGAGGCGATATTGCAGGGCATAAAGGATAGCCTGACCTACGAAAAACTTGAGGCTTCTTATCTTGATAAACTTGACGAACAGAAAGAGTGGTCTAATAAGGAATTTACGGACGCGTTGTCCGCAGCCACCGCTACAAGTCCTATCGTTTACAGCAATCAGGCAGGCAAATACGGCTACGTTTACAACCTGCTTTTAGGTATAAACGATTACCAGAGTAAACAGATAGAAGATTTACAGGAAGACCGCGAACACGAACATTTGTCCGAAGCGGACTACGCCGCAAGAAGAAAGGATATTTTAGAAGGCACTATTGCGGAAGATCTGCGTTCAAGTTGGATTTTGTCTGGCTACGATTACGACTTTGCGACTAATAAATTTACCGGCGACTATACCTTTGCTAAAGACGCCGACAACAGCCTTGAATTTCAAGGCACGGTAAGAGAAGTAAGGGCAAAGACGGACGATAAAGACGCCGTTTACGCGGTGGAAAGCGTGATAACCTACGGGCTGGAAGAATTTACGGCTTTCGTAAACGGATACGTTTACAATAACGAAAGTCTTACTCCCGCGGAAACTAACGAAAATATTTACGCGGCTTATACGAGGAACGATAAACCCGCCGAGTACGACGCGAAGATAAACGAATTACTGTTTGCCTTCTCGACCGACCCCGGTTCGCTCAACACATATAAGGGCTACGTGATTAAACCCGATAAGAACGAATACGTTAAGACGTTCGGGGACGCGGGCAAAGCGCTTTTAGACGCTGGCGGCAGCAGTTATACGGTAGTTGCGTCCGACTACGGATATCACTTTATGTTCTTCTCCGAAGTGTGGACGGCAAACGACGAGTATGCGACTCTTGCCGATTATCTCGATACTCTCGATATAGATAAGGGCGGCGCTGCGACCTGGGCGGAATATTTTGACGCGCAGAAAGCAAACTGGGAAGATTTTGAAGAAGAAAACAACTTCTTATACTTCCTTGCAAACGAACTTATTTCGGCAAAACTTTCGGCTAAATCTTCTCAAAGCAGAACGGTACTTTTGAACACTTACCGTTATAACGAGAAATACACAACGGTTTACGAAAGCGTTTACTCCGACTTAATCGGTTAAAACGGATATGAAAATCAAGTGGGGCGAAACGTCGGTTTTGCCCCTTTTTACTGAAAGGAATTATATTATGATAAAACTCGAAACGCATTGTCATTCTTTGGGCGGTAGCGGTTGCGCTACTGCGGACGATAACACTCTTATAGAAAAGTACGTTAGCGCTGGCTACGGCGGAATAGTTATAACCAACCATTTTTCCAGGGATAATTACGATTACTTAAAGGGCGACACGCACGCCGAAAAAGTGCGGTTTTATTATTCGCTTATAGATACTTTGCGCGAAAGGTTAAAGCCGTACGGGGTAAAGGTGTTCTGCGGGGCGGAAATCCGCATAGTGCCGGAAAACGGCAGCGTTCACGGTGAAGAGTTTATGGTGTACGGCATAACCGAAAGGGATATGACCGACAGTAAGCCGTTTTTTACCTATACGCAGAAAGAATTGTTCCGCTTTGCCGAAAAGAAGGGGCTCTTTATGTACCAGACGCACCCTTTCCGAGACGGAGTGCTTTGCGGAAACCCGTGTTTTATGCACGGCGCGGAAAGGTTTAACGGACATTTTCACCATTATAATCATAACGCGAAAGCCGAAGAGTTTTGTGATAAATACGGGCTTATAGGTATGTCAGGTACGGACTTTCATAACGAAGAACAGCCTTTGACGGCGGGCATATATATTCCCGACGGAATATGCACAGACCAAGGGCTTATAGAATATATTTTTAATAAGGACTTTAAAGTTTACGCCGACGCTTTAACGTACGAACGCGAACTTAAAAGGTATAAGGAAGGCAAATGAAAATAGAATTTACCGACGTTTTAATAACGGTTATTTTCCTGCTTGCGCTGGCGATACCGGGGTATCTGTTCGCCAAACTGAAAATGCTGCCCGAAAAGACGGCGGAAGCCGTTTCCACCATAGTTTTATACTGCTGTCAATCGGTACTCGTCATCACAAGTTTCCAGAAAAAAGCGTACGAACCGAAGATAGGGCTTAATATGCTGTGGGTAGCGCTTATTACGCTCGCCGTACACCTTATTATGTTTGCCCTGCTTAAACTGATTTTTATTAAAAAGAGTTCGGACGATAAAGTTCGCGTGCTGAAATTTGCCAGCGTGTTTTCCAACTGCGGGTTTATGGGCTTTCCCTTCTTGCAATCGCTTTTTTCGGACAATCAGGAACTTTTAGCAGAAATTATGATTTACGGCGCGGTGATTATCGCCGTGTTCAATATTTTAACTTGGACTTACGGCGCGTATGTAATGACGGGGGATAAAAAACAGATTTCCTTAAAGAAAATCGCCCTTAATCCCGTTATTATTTCGCTTATTATAGGGTTCGTGCTGTTTATTGCGCTGCAAAGCCCGCTTGTCGATATTGCGCCTAACAACAGTTTCTTTGACGGGGTGCTCGAAAAGTTTATGCAAAGCATGAACTACCTTGCCGATATGGTAACCCCGTGTTCTATGATAGTTATAGGCATAAGACTTGCCAACGTCAATTTAAAACAGTTGTTTTTGGATAAACGCGCCTATATTTCGGCGGTTTTGAAACTATTCGTAATGCCTGTAGTGGCAATTCTTTCCGTGGCGTTCTTGCCCGTGGCGACGACGGTGAAATACGCTATATTCTTTTTACTTTCTATGCCGAGCGCGACGAATACCGCAATGTTCTCCGTAAAATTCGGCAGGGACGGCGATCTTGCGTCCGTGTGCGTGCTGTTATCCACCGTTTTGTCGATTATAACTATTCCGCTTTTGTATCTCGTTATAAGCGGTGTGTTCGGAATAACCATATAGCGTAGGGGGGGATTTATGAAAGGTTTAACCGCAGTAATCACAGGCGCAAGCGGCGGAATAGGGCTTGCAATATCCAAAGCGCTTGCTAAAGAAGGCGTTAATCTCGTTTTATTCGGCGGCACTAATGCGAAAAAACTCGAAGATACCGCTGCTTTTCTTAAAAAAGAGTTTAAGGATATAGCGGTGGACTTTTACCCCTGCGACTTAACCGACGATAAATCGGTGATAGGGTTTTTTAAAAAAGCGGCTAAAAACGGCGTTGATATTTTGATAAACAACGCGGGACAAGCGTTCAGCGCGCCCGTGGAAGATACGGATATGCGTGTTTTCGATAAAATAATGGATCTTAATTTCCGCGCGCCCGTTTTAATAACCAAGCAGGCGCTACCGTACTTAAAAGCGTCCAAGCGCCCGACAATAATCAATATTGCGTCGGTGGTGGCGCATAACGGCTATCCGCTGCAAAGCGCGTACACCGCTTCTAAACACGCGCTTTTGGGGTTCAGCAAGTCGATAGCCGCGGAACTTTATAATCAGGGGATACGCGTGCACGTTATATCGCCCGGGGGCGTTTATACGGATATGATTAAGACGGCGCGCCCCGATTTAACCGGCGAAGATATGATAATGCCCGAAGATATCGCCGAAACGGTGCTGTTCCTGTTAAAAAACCGAACTAACGCCGTAATAGACGAAATAAGGCTGCATCGCGCGGCGAAAGAACCGTTTGCGTAGATACGTCAACCGATTGACATTGAATAAATATTTTATTATAATTACATAGTAATGAAAAGATTTAAGAAAGTTTTTCGCGGTCTGACTTTCAATATAATAATGGCTGTCACCGTATTGTTATTGGTTTTCTGCGTCGTTACAAGCGCCATAGGCTATTTTAAATTTACCGACGCATTGACCAAAGAATATACGGACTCCGCTTTGAATACGGCAAATACCGCCGCGGAACTGGTTAAAAACGATAATATTGACGCGTATCTTGAAAACAAGCAGAGTATTCTCGATAACGAAGATACTCCGCTGGTTGCCGAATACCTTCAGACGTTAGGATATCTGGATATACTTTGCAACAAGCAGGACGTTACGGTTATTTACGTTATAGTGGTTGCAGAAGATTACTCAAATTACACTTGCGTTTTTAACTGTCCTAACGTTAACAGCGGCTATACGCCGTGGGAAATAGGCAAAGTCGTTTCCACGTCTTCAACGGCAGGAACTTACCGTCAGATTTACGAAGATATTTACGTCAACGGCGCAAAGAGTGCGACGGTGATGAGAACGACCAACTTAAACGGAGCGCAGCCGCATATAACTTCGCTTATTCCGCTGTATAAAAGCGACGGAACGACTGTGGCGGGAATTATGTGCGTTCAGCGTCCTATGGCGGAACTTACCGAAGGGCGCAAAAGCTATATAGTTTTAGTCGTCTGCTTTACTTTGGGGATAGCGGTACTTTTCATAATGTTCTTTACGCTGTTTATGAAACGGCAGTTCGTCAATCCTATCAAGAAAATCAACGTGGAAGCGGCAAGGTTCGCAAAAGAAAACAGCGTTCCGGAAAAGCCCATTTCGGAAAAAATAAGCAAGATAAACGAAATATCTTCGCTGGCGTCGGCAATATCCGATATGGAAAAAGAAACGCTGGAATATATCGATAACCTTTCGCAGGTTATTTCCGAAAAACAACGTATGGGTACGGAACTTCGCATAGCAAGCCTTATTCAGGAAGGTTCTGTTTCGTCCGTGTTCCCGGCGTTCCCTGACCGCACGGATTTCGACCTGTTCGCGTCTATGGAACCCGCTAAAGAAGTGGGCGGCGATTTCTACGATTTCTTTATGATAGACGACGACCGTCTCGCGCTGGTTATTGCGGACGTGTCTGGGAAAGGCGTTCCCGCCGCGCTGTTTATGATGGCGACGAAGATTTTAATAAACGAACGTTCGCAAGTCGGCGGCACTCCCGCGGAAATATTAAATATCGTCAATACGCGAATATGCAAGCAGAACAAGGCGGAAATGTTTATAACCGTATGGCTTGGAATACTTGAACTTTCTACGGGCAAACTTACTTTTGCAAATGCCGGGCACGACGATCCCGCATTTGCGCTCGGCGGCGAGTTTACTATAGAAAAGAGAAAACACGGGCTTGCCATAGGCGCTATGGATGGGGTTTGCTATCAGGATAACGAAATAACTTTAAGTAAAGGCGATAAGATTTTCCTTTACACCGACGGCGTTCCCGAAGCGACGGATAAAGATAATACGCTGTTTACTGCGGCAAGGATGATAGACGCACTCAATTCCGACAAGAACGGTTCGCCGGAAAGCGTAATAAAGACCGTGCGCCGCAAAGTAGCGGAATTTACGGGCGACGCGCCGCAGTTCGACGATATGACTATGCTGTGCTGCGAATATAAGGGCAAAATCGGCAACGGTATAAAACTTCCGGCAACGAACGAAAATCTAGGTAAGGTAATAGACTTTATAAACGATAAACTGAAAAATTCCGGATGCACGGCGAAATTCGTTCGACAAACGGAACTTTTTGTCGAAGAAGTATTCGTAAACGTGGCGAACTACGCTTACGCACCGGGTACGGGCGACGTGGAAATAACCGTAAAAGTTCTTAAAGATAAGGTGAGAATTACTTTTATCGATCAGGGGGTAAAGTATAATCCGCTTGAAAAACCCGATCCCGATATAACCCTTTCGGCAGATAAGCGCGAGATAGGCGGGCTTGGAATTTTTATGACCAAGAAACTTACCGATAAAATCGAATACGAATATAAAGACGGAAAAAATATTCTTATAACGGAGAAGAATTTTGAATAAGATAGAACGGGCTGTGCAATACGCTACCGAAGCGCATCAAGGTCAAAAACGCAAACTTTCGGAGATGCCGTATATACTGCACCCCTTGGAAGCGGCGGCAATAACGTCAAGGCTTACGCACGACGAAGACGTCGTTTGCGCCGCACTGCTTCACGACGTAGTGGAAGATACGGGGCGCAGCATAGGTGAAATAGAACGACTGTTCGGCAGTAGAGTTGCGGAACTCGTGGAGTCGGAAACGGAGAATAAGCGAACTAATCTTCCGCCCGCTTCGACCTGGCGGATAAGAAAGGAAGAGACGCTTGCGCATTTAAGAGAGACTTCCGACAGAGCGGTAAAAATCCTGTGGCTTGCGGACAAACTGTCGAATATGCGTTCTGTTTATAACGCGTATTTGCGCCGCGGGGACGATATTTGGCAGGACTTTAACGAAAAGGACAAAGAAAAGCAAAGATGGTATTACGAAAGCGTTGCCGCTGCTTTAGCGGAAGAGTGTAAAGGCACTGCGGCTTTTGAAGAATATGAAAAAATAATAGAGTTAGTATTCGGTAAAACCGACAAGGGGGACAAATAAAATGAATTACACAAACGAAAACGGCGTTTTGAAGATATTTTTCAGCGGCAGGATAGATTCTGCCAACGCGGACGCTTTGGAAAAGGAAATTTCGGAAATTCGTGCCGCAAACGCGCATAACGCGTTGGTGGTAGATGCGGACGATTTGGAATACATTTCTTCCGCAGGGCTTAGGATAGTGTTAAGGCTTAAAAAAGCCGAAGCGGATTTCTGTGTGATAAACGCTAATTCCGAAGTGTACGATATTTTCGAGATGACGGGCTTTACCGAAATGATAGAAGTAAAAAAAGCCTATCGCCGCATAACTTTGGACGGTGCGGAGGTAATAGGTCAGGGCGCGAACGGTAAGGTGTACCGTATCAACGCCGACACCATTGTAAAAGTGTACCTTAATCCGGACAGTTTGTGCGATATACAGAGAGAACGCGATCTTGCCAAAAAGGCGTTCGTGCTGGGTATTCCTACCGCAATTTCTTACGATATAGTAAGGGTTGGCGAAGGGTTCGGAACGGTGTTCGAGTGTCTTAACGCAAAATCGATTGCCAAACTTATTGCCGAAGAACCTGACAAACTCGACTATTATCTGGACTTCTACGTCGATTTGCTTAAAAAGATACACTCTACCGTGGTTAAAGAAGGCGATATGCCCGATATGAAGGAAGTGGCCGTTAAATGGGCGGAATTCGATCAGGAATATTTGCCTAAGGAAACGGGGGATAAACTTCTTGCGCTGGTAAAGGCCGTTCCGAAAGACAATCATATGATACACGGGGATTATCACCTTAAAAACGTTATGATGCAGGACGGGGAAGCGTTGCTTATAGATATGGATACGCTGTGCGTAGGCAATCCCGTGTTCGAACTCGGTTCTATGTTTAACGCGTACGAAGGGTTTTCCTCGCTTGATTATAGCGTTTCGGCGTCGTTTTTGGGAATTCCGCACGAACTTGCGGTAGAAGTGTGGCATAAATCTTTGGAAAGATACATAGGTTCTTGCGATAAGGCGAAATTTACGGAAGCGGAAGATCGGGCGAAGATTGTCGGATTTATGCGGCTTTTACGCCGCAGTATCCGTCGCGGCGGCTTAAACGACGAAAAAATGAAGAAAGAAATAGATCTTTATAAAGAACAACTTATCTCTCTCGTCGCCAAAGTCGATTCTTTGGTATAACGGCAGAAATTTGAAGCGGTGTTTATATTATGATAGAACGTATATTCCCAAAGAAGATTATAGAAAGCAGCGATTGTGAAAACGCGCGCGGGCTGCTGGTTAAAAAACAGTTGCAGATAGGACTTAGCGAACGCAATACGACTTATTTTAACACGGGCGCGCACGTTATTCTGGATTTCGGCGCGGAACTTCGCGGCGGCGTCAGAATTCTGACCTTTCTCGCAAATAATATTCCCGTAAGAATAAGGTTCGGGGAAAGTCTTACAGAGTGTTGCGCGGAACTCGGCGGCGCACAGAACGCCACCAACGATCACGCCGATAGGGATTTTACCGTTAATTTGCAGAATTATTCGGATATGAAGTTCGGCGGTACGGGGTTCAGATTCGTAAGGCTTGACTTTTTGGGCGAAGTAAGAATTAAAAGCGTAGTCGCCGAAAACGAAATATTGAATAAAAAGCCGCTGTTTCTTTACGGCGGCAACGACAAAGAGATAAGTGATATATTTTACACCGCAAAGCGGACTATAGACTTATGCGCTGCGGGCAATTATCTATGGGACGGCGTAAAGCGGGACAGACTGGTGTGGATAGGAGATATTCACCCCGAAATGCTTGCGCTTACCACACTTTACGGGCGAGTGAAAATTATAGAACGTTCGCTGGATTTTGTTAAAAAGCAGACGCCGTTGCCTAATTTTATGAACGGCTTTCCTATGTATTCTATGTGGTGGATAATAATCGTGGCGGACTATCTTAAACTCACGGGCGCGGCGGACTTTGCGAAAAAGCAGATAAAATATCTTAACGGGCTTGTGGATTTGATGTTAAACTGCGTTTTATCCGACGGGGAAATGCGTTATCCTTCGGAATTCGTGGACTGGCAGACGCACGGCAAGGCGGACGAAACGCACGGCGTTCGGGCAATAAATATTATAGCGGCTAAAAAGGCGATAGAACTCTTAAAGTGTTTTAACGAAAGTACCGCAAAAGCCGAAGAATTGCTTAACCGACTTATGAAAAAGCCGATAACGGTAAAAGACAGCAAATCGGTGTTAGGGCTTAAATACTTCGCCGTAGGGCTTAACGGGGAAGATAAAAAGAAACTCGTCTCCGGCGGCGCGAAAGGTATGAGTACCTTTATGAGTTATTATATCTTAAAAGCGGTTGCCTCTTACGATAAAGCGAAAGCGGTGGAAATGCTTAAAAGTTATTACGGCGCTATGCTTAAAAAGGGCGCAGCCACCTTTTGGGAAGACTATAACGTGGACTGGTCTGAAAATTCCTGCCGTATAGACGAAAAACCGAAAGACGGAGAAAAGGACATACACGGGGACTTCGGGGCGCACTGTTATATCGGGTTCAGACACAGCCTTTGCCACGGCTGGTCTGCGGGCGTTATAAGGTTTATTAAAGAAGAATTATCGTGAACGTATTAAAAAAAGGCGGGTAAAACCGCCTTTTTTAATGCTTGGATTTTATACAAGCCGTTGACTTTGCTTTTTATTTTTAGTTAATCAGTGTTTGAGAAGAATCTCTATATAATTCGATTATTTCGCTTTTTTCCGTATATCCATCAAGGTCAAAAGTTTCTATTGTGGCGGAATTTGCAAAATCTAAGTAATAAGACGCAACTACAGTCTTGTTTTCCGTGGTCTCGGTTGTTTTTATCTCAGATTTCAAAATTTCATTGTTTTTATATATTACAGTTCCCGACAATTCATTCTTTTCCCATTTAAGACTCGTGTTAATATCGGTAAAATGATAGCCGAAAGAATATTTTACTTGATTTCCTGTTTTTGTAAGACTCGTGTTATAGAAAGGATATATTAATAATTCAGTATAAGCGAAGAAATTTCTGACGACACTTGCGTTTGCATATTGCAGTGCATAACCGGTAATTAACGATGTCAAACCTGCAAGATTTTCAACTTCTTGGTATTCCTTTGTAATAACCGGATCGGCATCATTGACTTTTGTTAACTTATAATGCGCAACGACGTTAAGAGTGTCCGTTTCTTTTGTTGCGGTTGTTACGGCAAAAATTTCTTGAGTTATCGTCGTCGTTATTATTTGTTTATACTGGTAGTTATCATCGGCGTCTTCAATATTATCGGTTTCAACCGTAGTGGTGTTCACTGTTAATTTTGCGATAAGAGAACCGTCGGCTTTTTTGATTGCAAGCCAGCACTCGCGATTTTCTACGGTTTTGTTTTCAAAAACACCGTCAGTATAATCTTCTCCATCTGCTGATTTGTTGTAGTGAAGCGTGATGTTTTCTTTTTCTGTCGACGATTCTGTCCAGTGATAAGTTATGTCACTGAAATTTTCGTAATCCGTATGCCCTTTCTTGAAAGCCGTTATTGCGGCAACTTCAAGTGTCTGGTACTCGTCAAACGAAATTGTGTCCGCTGAATTTTCGTTGCATCCCACAAGTGCAAGCGGCGTTATGGCAAAAGAGAGTATTACAAATAGGGCAACTAATTTTTTTGCTATTTTTTTCATATTGTTCTCCTTTTATCTTTTTTTGTAGTATAGATATTTTATCCTACTAACTAAATTATAACATACGGTTATCAAATTTGTGCCAATATTTTTATTTTTTAAAAAAAATTCAGTTAATTTCAACACAAAAAACGACCGCCGTTAACAGATGGTCGTTTTTTTTGGCAGGTTCTGGATAGTGCCGATCCTTTTGACAGGGCTTGCCCGTCAAATATGGCAAATCAAAGTCGCCCGCACCTTGGTTAAAATAACTCTACTCACAGCATAATAAAAGGGCGGTTTTTACCGTCCTTTTATTATGGCAGGGGTAGCTGGATTCGAACCAACGAAGTGACGGAGTCAGAGTCCGTTGCCTTACCGCTTGGCGATACCCCTAAATTCAAATTGCTATTGTATTGTATCAAAATAATAAAAATTTTTCAACTGTTTTCACGCTGTTTTTATTATTTTTTTATTTTTCCGTTCCTTTGTTTTATTCCGTTCGCCGAAAAGGTTGCTTTGCCGTGGAAAAAGTAGTACAATATCATTAAAAATTCAGGAGTTATCTATGCTGTATATTATAGGAAACAAACGCCTTTCCGTGGCGGTTAATTCAACGGGCGCGGAACTCGACAGCGTTAAAAAAGACGGGAAAGAAATTCTTTGGCAAAATTACGACGGTTCTTGGGCGGGGCATTCGCCTATACTCTTCCCGTTCTGCGGCAAATGCGCCGTAAATATCGACGGGAAAGTCTATAACGCGCCGCAGCACGGGGTTTTAAGAAGAAACGAATTTACACTCGTTTCGCAGACGGAAAAGGAACTGATTTTGTCCTTTTCTGCAGATGAAAACACTAAAATGCTGTATCCTTACGACTTTACCTTTACCGTGCGGTATAGCGTGCGCGGAACTTCGCTTTCTATCGAGTACGCGGTTAAAAATAACGGCAAAACGGAAATGTTTTTCGGCTGCGGCGGGCACGAGTCCTTTAATATCGACAAGCCGCTTACGGAATATTTTATAGAGTTTGAAAAAGAAGAAGCCTTATTAAGGCTGTACCATGACGAAAACGGGCGTTTGACGGGTGAGAGCCGCCTGTATCCGAAAAGCAGGTTTTTGAAGTTCAAAGAAGTGCCGATTGAAAATTCCGACACGCTTATTTTTAAGGATATCCGTTCTTCTTGGTGCAAACTCGTGGGTAAAAAAGGCGAAACGGTTGCCAAAACCTACTTTAAGGGCTTTAAAAACCTTTTATTCTGGCGTCCGAAAACCGCCGCTATGGTCTGTATGGAACCTTGGTCTAATTTGCCCGACGCAATAGACGATAACACCGATTTTAGGCATAAATCGGGCATAAAACCGCTTTCGGCAGGCGAAACGCGCATTATAAAACGAAA
>JAFZYZ010000018.1 GCA_017615975.1 Clostridia bacterium
CTTATTTTTTATAAACTTATCCGTTAATCTTCAAACTCGTTTTCTTTCATTATTTTTTCGTACAATTTCATAGCGTTTAAGACAGCCGTATCCATATTTATATATATATAGTTTGCAAGTCTGCCTAAAAGATACAGTTTTTTGTACTTTTCCGCTTCCGCCTTATACTGTGCGTAAAGGGCATAGTTCTTTTCCGTAGGCACGGGATAATAAGGCATATCCCCTTTCTTACATTTTTTGGAATATTCTTTCACGATAACCGTTTTATCGGTAGGTTCGCAGGTAAATTTAGTAAACTCGGTAATCCTCGTAAACTTATGGCTGGTCGTATAGTTGACAACCGCCGCTTTCTGGAAAGACGGCCTGTCGAAAGTCTTGAACTTGAACTTCAAAGTCCTGTAAGGCAAATCGCCGAATTTATAGCCGAAAATTTCTTCCACCCTGCCCGTATATACGACTATGCCGTCAAACTCCGTGCCTTCGAAATAAATCTTGCCGTCGTCAAAAGAAAAGATTTTTTCCGCGTCGGTATTGAGTTTTAAGCGGATATGCGGGTGGCGCAGCATATTCGTTATCATTTCGGTAAAACCTTTCTTGGGCATAAACTGGTACTCGTCCGTAAAATACCTGTCTTCGTAAGAAACGTAAACGGGAACGCGGCGCATTACCGCTTCGCCCAACTCTTCGGGCTTCATCTTCCACTGTTTTTTGGTGTATTTATAGAAAATGTTGTTATACACGAAGTCCGCAAAATCGCGTATTTCGGGATTTTTATGTTCTTTAAGGTTTAAAATGGAAACCTGCTTATTTTCGCCCACTTCCTTAATAAGAACGTTATAAATCCGTTCCGCCTTTGCTTTGGAATAGCACGCGTAAAGCGAAGTAAGGTTAAACGGCACGGGCACGAGTTTGCCCTTAATGTTCGCCAAAACCTTATGTTCGTAAGCGTTCCACTCGGTAAATTTCGACAGAAAGTCGAAAACTTCCTTCTCTTTCGTGTGGAAAATATGCGGTCCGTAAGGCTGAACGGTTATGCCGTTTTTATCGACGCAATCGTAAGCGTTTCCGCCTATTGTGGAACGTTTGTCAACTACGGTGACGTCCATACCGCTGTCGGCAAAAAGCCGCGCCACGGTTGCGCCGGAAAGTCCTGCGCCCACAATAATAATCTTGTCCATCTTATATCTCCTTAAAAAACCGACGGGAAAGCCGATTTTCTCTTCTTAAAGTAAATTTTCGGCGTTGCGGTTATTTCAGTTCTTTAACGAACTCCGCAATCTTGCCGACGGCGGTCTTCAACGCGTCCATAGAATATGCGTAAGAACACCGTATATAATCTTTACCGAAATCACCGAACGCCGCCCCCGGTACTACCGCGACAGACTTTTCGCTTAAAAGCCGAGTAGCGAACTCTTCACCCGTAAGTCCCGTGCTTTTAACGCAGGGGAATACGTAGAACGAACCTTTCGGTTCGAAACAGTCAAGCCCCATACGGCGGAACGCGCCCAGCATAAAGCGGCGACGCCTGTCGTATTCAAGGCGCATTTCGTTTACCGACGAAAAGCCGTTCGCTTTTCCGAGTTTCAGCGCGGAAAGCGCCGCATACTGCGAAAAAATAGGCGCGCATATTGCCCCGTACTGATGGATTTTCAGCATTGCCTTATAAATCTCATCCGGAGCGCAGGCAAAGCCCACGCGCCAACCGGTCATTGCGAACGCCTTGGAAAACCCGCCTATTAAAACCACTCTGCCGTCAAGTTCCGAAAAAGACGCTATGGAGCAATGCGTGCCGCCGTAGGTTAGTTCAGCGTAGATTTCGTCGGAAATCACCAGCAAGTCGTGCTTTAATATAACGGGAATAATATCTTTTACGTACTGTTTTTCCATAATCCCGCCCGTAGGGTTGTTTGGATAGGGAAAAATAAGCGCTTTTGTTTTAGGGGTTATTACCTTTTCGAGATTTTCGGGCGTCAACTTAAACCCGTCTTCCCCGCTCGTCGGAACGGCTACGGGCACACCGCCCGTAAGGCTTACGATAGGCCCGTAAGAAACGTAACTCGGATCGGGAATAAGAATTTCATCCCCATCGTCCACCACGGCACGCAAAGATAAGTCGATCGCTTCGCTTGCGCCCATAGTTATAACTACGTTTTCCTTATCGAAAGAAACGGAAAATCTGTCTTTAAGATACTCCGCAATCTCCGCGCGGAGTTCAAGTAGCCCTTTGTTAGAAGTGTATTGCGTGTAGCCGCTTTTAAGCGCGGTAATACCGGCGTCGCGGATATACCACGGCGTAATGAAATCGGGTTCACCCACACCCAAAGATATAACGTCTTTGCGCCCCGCCGCCAAATCGAAAAACTTACGGATTCCCGACGGCTTTAAAGACTTTGCGCGCTTGCTTACGAAATCTTTCATGCCTGAATAATTTCTCTTCTCTGTGCGGGCACGGAACGGGTAATCTGCCCTTCGATTTTGTATTTTTTAAGAATAAAATGCGTCGCCACGCCGACGATACCGTCTAAAACGGACAACTTTTCGGCAACGAATCTCGCGATAGCGCCGATATCTTTATCTTCCACGAAAACGGCAAGATCGAAACCGCCGCTCATCAGATACAGACTCTGCACTTCGGGGAAATTGTAGATTTCTTCGGCACAGGATTCGAACCCCTTTAATTTCTGCGGGGCGACCTTAACTGCTATTAAAGCCTGCACGTTCTTTTCAGGCAGAACTTCGGTATTTAAAATAGCGGCGTACTTTACTATGGTTTTGGTCTTTTCCAACTCTTCGACAGCCGCCTTTACGGCAGATTCCGTTTCGCCTAAAATGTCCGCCATTTCGGCATAGGAATATCTGGCGTTTTCAACGAGTAATTTCAGAACGCTTTTAGATAAATCTTTCATATTTCACCTCCGCGTTTGACCTTATAAACGGTGCGCCGCAAAAATGCGGACTATACTCCATTTAAAAGACGACATATATATTTTATACTTTTCATCGGCTTTTGTCAAATGCAAAAACTTGTTTTTTACGATTGTTTATGATACAATATGTTCAAGGATTTTCCGTTATGATAAGAATTTGGGCAAAAGTCGTGAAAAACGGCAAAATTATCAGACAATTCGTTTACGAAAGGGAAGGTTTAACCGACTATTCCCTATTTTTCGATTACGTAAGGGATATATGCGAAAAACTCGATTGCCCCACCCCCGTCCTCATCAAAACGCATCTTTTTAATTACGCCAAGTACAATAACGTGAAATTCAAGGCCGACGACTTTGTGGAAAAGATAAACTTCGATAAACTGATACTTGAAAACGCGCTGCTAGGTTAGCAGCGCGTTTTAATTTGAATAAATTAAGTTAAACCGCGGTTAAACTTCCGCTTTTCTGCTTGCCGCAAAGCCCGCCGCTATAAACGCCACCGTATAAGCCACCGCGCCGAGAATACACGCGACTATCCTGCCCGTCGAAACGTTAATATCCGTAAGACTGGTTAAAAAAGAATCCGTCCAAACGCTTGTGATTTTGAAACCGTCTATTACGGGTACGGAATCGCCGAGTTGCAAAACCAGCGGAATTGCGATAGGTATTATAATATTCGCCGCGATAACCCCGCCTAATTTTTTTATCGCAGCGGCAATAGCAAGGCACATTGCAACGCCCGACATAGATACGACGTACTGACCTAAAATAAGCACTATCAGCCGTCCGCTTATATCTTCAAAGCCGAAAAGCGCTACGCCCGCAACGACACTTACTACGAGTGCGAACAAGAACATCAAAGTCGTCGCCGCGAAGACGTATATAAGTTTGGCAAAATAATAACTGGTTCTCGGATATCCGCGGGCAAAAATATTCTTTACTATCTGGTTATCGTAATCGTCGCACACCGTAATTGACGTAAAAATCGCGCTGAACATAGAAAACATACTTGCGGAAACGAAGGCAAGCACAAACGCCGCGGACGTTTTAGGTATCGACTGACCGGAAACTTCTTCAACGTTTGCCACGCGTTCTAAAAGTATCTTATAAGATATTGCAGTTATAAAAATCAAAGCCGTCATTATAATAAGACTTATGTAAAACGACTTTTGCTTTCCTAATTTGCGGAATTCAAACTTTAATAAACTTTTCATCTTATTTCCCCAACCTTTCTATGAAATAATCCTCGAACGATACGCTTTCGTTTTTCAGTTCGTAAACCTTTACGCCGGCATCTACCAGCGTTTTATTAAGCGCGGAACTATCTTCCACCGCCGTAGCAATCTCCACGGTATCCCCGTCC
>JAFZYZ010000019.1 GCA_017615975.1 Clostridia bacterium
AAAGAAGTAATGAAACTCAAAGCCGAAAGAGATAAACTTGAAACTAATCTCGGCGGTATCAAAGAGATGCGCAATATCCCCGGCGTTATGTTCGTAGTCGATCCCGACCAAGAAGATATCGCGGTAGAAGAAGCGCACAAACTCAATATTCCCGTAGTCGCTATCACGGATACCAACTGCGATCCCGATTTAATCGACCACGTTATTCCCGGCAACGACGACGCTATCCGCGCGGTAAAACTTATCGCTTCGGTTATTGCGGACGCTGTTTTGGAAGCCAAGCAGGGCGAAGATTTCGTAAGGGCTAACGCGGAAGAAGCCGCGGAAGAAGCGACCGAAGAAGTTGCGGAAGTTGCGGCGCAACCCGCTGCGGAAGAAACCGCTGAATAATTTTAACTATAATAAATAAAGGGAGATAAAAATTATGTTTACAGGAAGCGACGTAATAGCGCTTCGCCAGAAAACGGGCGCAGGCGTATTAGATTGTAAAAAAGCGCTGACCGAAACGGACGGCGATATGGAAAAGGCTATCGACTATTTGAGAGAAAAGGGCATAGCGAAAGCGGCTAAAAAGGCTTCTCGTATTGCGGCGGAAGGTATCGTTGCGGCAAAGATAGAAGGCAACACGGGCGTGCTCGTTGAAGTAAACTGTGAAACCGACTTCGTTGCGAACGGCGACAAATACCGTGAATTCGTTGCGGGCGTTGCCGATTACGTTTTAAAGAACGACGTAAAGGACGCGGAAGCGCTTATCGAAGCCAAGAAAGACGAAACGATAGAAGCGACGGCGACTATCGGAGAAAAGATTGCTATCCGCCGTTTTGCAAAATACACTACGGAAAGCGGTATAATCGAAAGTTATATCCATATGGGCGGCAAAGTGGGCGTTTTGGTTGAACTCGACGGCTGCACCTGCGAAAAGGCGCACGCGCTTGCGCACGACGTAGCCCTTCAGATAGCCGCTGCAAAGCCGCTTTATCTTAACGCGTCCGAAGTTCCGCAGGAAGTATTAGAACACGAAAAGGAAATTCTTAAAGCGCAGGCTTTAAACGAAGGCAAGCCCGCCGCTATTATCGACAGGATGGTGGAAGGCAGAGTTAAAAAGTATTACGACGAATTCTGTCTGGTAAATCAGGCTTTCATCAAAGATCCGTCTATAACCATTGAAAAACTCGTGGCGGCAGCCGGCAAAGAAATGGGCAAGACCTTAACGATTAAGAGATTTACCCGTTTCGAAATGGGCGAAGGCTTGGAAAAGAGAAACGACGATTTTGCGGCAGAAGTTGAAGCGCAAATGAAGAAATAATAAAGTTTAAGATTAAAACGCCGAATTTGATAAAGATTCGGCGTTTTTTTATGTGTAAATTTTCGGTTTTGCGTGGACAAAACGCGCAAAATATCGTATAATTATATAAGATAAATTCTTATTGTATTAAGGATTGTTAAAAAAGGGAGACAATTTATATGGCAAAAGCGAAATACAAAAGGGTAATAATAAAACTTTCGGGCGAAGCGCTTGCGGGCGAAAAAGACCACGGCATAAACGAAAAGACCTTGAATTTAGTGGTGGATCAGATAATCGCCGTGAAAAATCTGGGCGTGCAGATAGGCATTATCGTCGGCGGCGGCAACTTCTGGCGCGGCAGGCAGGGCAGAGAGATGGACAGAACGACCGCAGACCATATGGGTATGCTTGCCACGGTTATAAACGCGCTGGCTATTCAGGACGCTTTGGAAAGGAAAGGCGTTCCGACGAGAGTGCAGACCGCTTTGACCATTACCCGCGTTGCAGAACCGTATATTTTAAGAAAGGCGATGTCGCATCTTAATAAAGACAGAATAGTTATATTCGCCTGCGGCACGGGCAATCCTTACTTTACCACCGATACGGCGGCGGCACTCCGCGCGGCGGAAATCGGTGCGGACGTACTGCTGCTTGCCAAGAACGTGGACGGCATTTACGATTCCGATCCGAAAGAGAATAAAGACGCTAAAAAACTTAAATCCATAGAGTATAAGGATTTTATCGCGCAGGGGTTGCGCGCTATGGATACTACGGCGATTACCATCTGTATGGAAAACGATATTCCCGTGCTTGCGTTCGGGCTGTTTGAAGAAAACGCGTTGGTTCGTGCCGTGTGCGGTGAAGATATAGGTACGCTGATTAAATAAAAGGGTAAAAGGAGTTCTGATTATGGCTATAGAAAACGAACAGTTTGAAATGCTGATGATGGAAACGATGGAAAAAACCGATAAAACCGTTTCCGTATTAAACGCAGAATATATAACGATAAGGGCGGGCAGGGCAAATCCGCATATTTTGGATAAGGTGCTTGTAGATTATTACGGCACGCCCACGCCCATAAATCAGGTAGGCAACCTTTCGGTGCAGGACGGAAGATGTCTTGTAATCGCACCGTGGGACGCGTCGATGTTAAAGGTTATCGAAAAGCAGTTGCTTGCGGAAAATCTGGGCATTACGCCTTCTAACGACGGAAAGGTGATAAGGCTTGTGTTTCCCGCGCTTACCGAAGAGAGAAGACGCGAAATAGTAAAGCAGATAAAGAAAATGGCGGAAGACGCCAAGGTTGCCGTAAGGAACGTTCGGCGCGACGCGATGGACACTTTAAAGAAGATGAAAAACAACAAAGAACTTTCCGAAGACGAACACGCAACTTGCGAAAAAGACGTTGATAAAACCATTTCCGAAGCGATTGAAAAGATAGATAAACTCTGTGCCGACAAAGAAAAGGACGTAATGAGCGTATAGACTATGGGAAAGGAAAGAATCCCTACGCACGTCGGTATAATAATGGACGGGAACGGGCGTTGGGCAACCTTGCGCGGCAAAAGCCGTTCTTACGGACACAGAGTCGGCAGCGACAACGTGGAGAGAATAACCGAACACGCGTTCAACTTGGGTGTAAAGACCTTGTCGCTATATGCGTTTTCGTCGGAAAACTGGGCGCGCCCCAAGGAAGAAGTAGAGGAACTTATGCGGCTTTTGGAAGCCTATCTTAAACGGTTTCTTAAAAAGTTGCAGAGAGAGAATATCCGTATCGTAATAACGGGAGACGTAAGTGCCCTTTCGCTAAAACTGCAAAAGGTTATAGCGAAATCCGAGGCGGAGACGGCGAATAATTTAAAGGGCGTGCTTAATCTTTGCATAAACTACGGCGCACGGCAGGAAATAGCGTACGCGGTAAATAAAATTTTAGATAAAGGCGAACCTATAACCGTCGAAAATATTTCGGCTAACCTTTATACCGCGGAATTCGGCGAACCCGATTTAATAATACGCACGGGCGGGGAATTGAGACTTTCCAACTTTATGCTATATCAGGGCGCGTATGCCGAACTGTATTTTACGGACGTTTTGTGGCCGGATTTTAACGAAACGGAATTCGACAAGGCGATAGAAGAATTCGGGCGGCGTCATCGCCGTTTCGGAAAAGTGCAATAAATAAAAGCGGGTAAAAACTATGCTTAAACGTACTATAACAGGTGCAATATACGTGGCGATAATAGTCGGTTTTTTCTTTTTGAGAAACGTCGATTGTCGCCTTTTCGATATTCTGACGTTATTTTTCTGTACCGTAGGCACGTTCGAAGTTGCGCGAGTGTTAAAACCTTATTTGTATAAGGGAAATTTTGCGCTTGCTACGCTATTCGGCGTGCTTTTCGTGCCGCTTTTCTTTGTTATTGAAAACTATACCGTATTTTACGGCGCGTGCGCCTGTCTTATTTTCAGCGGCGTTTTAATTCTGTATCAGGCGGCGGTTTCCGGCGTAAAAAGGGAAAAATTCACTACTTTCTGCGTAAACGCTTTGCCTTTTATCTATCCCGCGCTTTTGCTGCTTGCAATTCTTTGCGCTAACGAAAGTAAAGAAGGCTTTATCTGTTTACTGCTTATATTCGTTATTTCGCCCTGTGCGGATACTTTTGCCTATCTCGTCGGTATGACTTACAATAAGATACGCAAAGGCAAGGCTAAAAAGATGTGTCCGCGCCTTTCGCCTAAAAAGACCTGGGCGGGGGCTATCGGCGGCGTGGTCGGGGGGATAGTCGGCGCGATAATAGTCTATTTTGCCGTTGATAAAACGGGCATTTGCGCTACGGCTAAAATAAACCCGTTCTTATTGTTCGTTATAGTCGGCGCGGTAGCAAGCGTGTTCACCGAAATCGGCGATTTGTTCGAGAGTTATATCAAGCGCAAAGTCGGCGTAAAGGATATAGGCAATATTATGCCGGGGCACGGCGGAATTATGGACAGAATAGACGGTATGACTTTTGCCGCCGTAATAATTTATTTGATTTTTATTTTGTTATTGTAAGGTTAAAAAATGAAGAAAATCGCTTTAATCGGCAGTACGGGTTCTATAGGCGTGCAAACGCTTTCCGTATGTCGCCGCTATCCCGATAAATTCAAGATCGTTTCGCTTGCGGCGGGCAAAAATACCGCGCTGTTTTCGGAGCAGGTAAAGGAATTTTGTCCGAAAGTCGCCACCGTTGCGCAACAATTCGACGGTATGGACGAATTGAAAAAGATTTCCGAAATTTCCGTGGGTGAAACGGCTTTTACCGACGCAATAGTTAAAGACGCGGACTTAATAGTGATAGCACTCGTGGGGTTTACGGGAATAATCGCCGTATTAGACGCGATAAATAAGGGTAAAGACATAGCGCTTGCAAATAAAGAAAGTCTGGTTGCGGGCGGCGAACTCGTCATCCGCAAAGCGCGCGAAAAGGGCGTTAAAATAGTTCCGATAGACAGCGAACACTCGGCGATATGGCAGGCACTTTCGTTTGATTTTGATCGCCCGTTTAAAAAGATAATCTTAACTGCGTCGGGCGGGGCGTTCCGCGATAAGACGGCGGAAGAATTAAAGACGGCGACGGCTGCCGACGCGTTAAAGCACCCCAACTGGGCTATGGGCGCGAAAATTACGGTGGACTGCGCAACACTAGTCAACAAAGCCTTTGAAGTTATAGAGGCAAGATGGCTGTACGGCGCACCTTTCGACAAAATAGACGTAATAATTCACAGGGAAAGTATCATACACTCTATTGTGGAGTATCCCGACGGTTCTTTTATAGCGCAGATGAGTTATCCGACTATGGAACTGCCTATCCAGTTGGCGCTATCCTATCCCGAACGGCTTTCGCCCGTTGTGGAGAGTTTAAATTTTTCAAAAATAGGCAAACTAACTTTTAGCGAACTTGATAACAACCGTTTTCCCGCCTTCGGCGAAGTGGTGTCGGCAGGAAGAAAGGGCGGGGCGTATCCCGCCGTTGCAAACGGCGCGAACGACGCGCTGAACAGACTGTTCTTAAAGGGCAGAATAGGTTTTACCGATATTTACGCGGGGATTGCGGGTGCGCTTTCAGCGTACGGCGGCGGCGCGGTGGAAGATTATGAAAGTCTTAAAGCCGCAAACGATTTCGCAGCGCGGTTTGTTAAAGAAAAATACGGAGAATAATGGAGTTATTATTAACGTCTTTCGGTGAAGCGGCTACTTACGGGCTTTATATTTTAGTTGCCGTTTTATTACTGTTATTGATGATAACCGTCCACGAAGCGGGGCATTATTTCGCTGGCAAGATTTTCGGTTTCGGTATCGAAGAGTTTTCGATAGGTTTCGGACCGAAAATTTTTTCGCGCGTAAAAAAGAACGGCGAAAAGTTTTCCGTGCGTCTTATACCGCTTGGCGGGTACTGCGCTTTTTGCGGCGAAGACGAAGACGCGGACGACGAAAAAGCCTTCAACAACAAAAAGCCGTGGCAGCGCATAATCGTGCTGATTTCCGGTGCGCTTATGAACTATCTTACCGCTATAGTACTTATTGCGTTAATGTTCGGGATTTACGGACATTCGGCGATAATGGCGTACCAAACGGCGGAAGACAATCCTTACGGCGAAGAATATTCTTTGCGCGACAGGGACGTAATAGTTAAAGCGGACGGCAAAACCGTTTACCTTATAACCGACCTTATGGCGGCGTTAGACGGCAAGAAACAGGGCGAAAGCGTGGATTTTTACCTTTTTCGCGAGGGCGAATATATCACCGTGCCCATAAAACTCTGTGCCGACGCGGACTTTAAAAACGTAGAAGACCTTGAAACCGTTTCCCGCGCGCTTAATATCTATTACGGGGAAGAAGACGGCGAGGCTGTTTCGGGGTTCAGGACTACCGGCTTAAAACTCGGTTTTTTCGAGACGGTAGGACGCAGTTTCGAGTATTCTTTTAAACTTGCGGGGACGGTGTTTACCGTGTTCCGTCAACTGTTTACGGGGGTTCTCGGTATAAAATCGGTGGGCGGCACTATAACCACCGTAAACGTGGCGGCAAACGCAATCCGTGCGGGCGGGGTGTGGAGTTTCTTGAATATAGCCGCGTTTATCGGCGTAAACCTTGCCGTGTTTAACCTGATACCGTTTCCCGCACTCGACGGTTCGAGAGTGGTTTTCACGCTGATAGAGTGAATACGCGGCAAGCCCGTAAAACGCAAAGTGGAAGCCGTAATTCACACCGTCGGGTTCGTGATTATTCTGTGTTTTGCGATTTTCGTGGATTTACAGGGTTGTTTCTAATAAAACATAATCAAAAATAATAAACCGTATAAAAAATTACGATAAAAAAATTTGTAAAAAAAGTTTCCGTTTTGAATAATTTTGTGGTACAATGTTCTTGAAATTTATTAAGGAGAACAAAATTATGGCAATCAAAAACGCATATCTATTGGACCTTTTGGAGAGAACCAAAAAGAGAAATCCTAACGAACCTGAATTTATTCAGGCGGTAACCGAAGTTTTTACTTCGCTTGAACCTGTTATCGAAAAGAGACAGGATTTAGTTGACGCGGGCGTTTTGGAAAGACTCGTCGAACCCGAAAGACAGATTATGTTCAGAGTTCCGTGGATAGACGACAACGGCAAAACGCAGGTAAACCGCGGTTTCAGAATTCAGTTCAACTCGGCTATCGGACCGTATAAGGGCGGCATCAGATTGCACCCGTCGGTGTATCTCGGCATTATCAAGTTCTTGGGCTTTGAACAGGTGTTTAAGAACAGCCTTACCACTCTTCCTATGGGTGGTGCGAAAGGCGGTTCGGATTTCGATCCCAAAGGTAAATCCGACGGCGAAATTATGCGTTTCTGTCAGAGTTTTATGACCGAACTTGTGAAGCATATAGGCGCGGATTGCGACGTTCCCGCAGGCGATATCGGCACGGGCGCTAGAGAAATCGGATATATGTTCGGGCAGTATAAGAGAATAAGAAACGAGTGGGTAGGCGTTTTGACCGGTAAGGGTTTGACCTACGGCGGTTCGCTTGCCAGAACGGAAGCGACGGGCTTCGGACTTTGCTATTTCACCAAAGAAATGCTTGCGGCGAACGGTATGAGTTTCGACGGCAAAACCGTGCTTATCTCCGGTTCTGGAAACGTGGCTATCTATGCGTGCGTAAAGGCGCAGTCCTACGGCGCGAAAGTCGTCGCTATGAGTGATAGCAACGGCTACATCTACGACAAGAACGGCATAGATATTAAGGCTATTAAGGAAATCAAAGAAGTTAAACGCGGCAGGATTAAAGAATATCTCGATTATCATAAGGACGCGGAATATCACGAAGGCTGCAAGGGTATTTGGACTATTCCTTGCGATATAGCCCTTCCTTGCGCTACGCAGAACGAAATCGACGGCGAAAGCGCGAAGATTTTAGTTAAGAACGGCTGCAAAGTTGTATCCGAAGGCGCGAATATGCCTTCTACCCCCGAAGCAATCGACACCTATCTTGCGAACGGCGTATTGTACGGACCTGCAAAGGCTGCGAACGCGGGCGGCGTTGCAACAAGCGGCTTAGAGATGAGTCAGAATTCTATCCGTTATTCGTGGACTTTCGAAGAAGTTGACGAAAAGTTGCATAACATAATGATAAGCATATTTAAAGCTTGCGACAGCGCGGCTAAAGAATACGGCATGCCGGGCAACTATATGGCTGGTGCTAACATTGCAGGTTTCTTAAAAGTTGCGGAAGCGATGAAAGCGCAGGGCAACGTTTAATAAAAAATAAAAATATTAACAATAAAAGGCTGAAGGCATATGCTTTCAGCCTTTTATTGTTAAGCGTTTGACATGGTCAAATTTTTATTATATAATAAAAATCGCCAAACAACTTAATAATAAGCGAAAATTTACAGGGCGCGTTTTGTCTTTTTGGCAAGAACACAATCCGCTTTTTTCGTGCCATTTAGATTTTCTGAAAAAGTTGTTTGGCGACGTTTGAGACGCGTTTTTGTATGTGCGCCTTTAGCGGCGCATGGTTTTATTTTATAAGGAGATCATGTATGACTAAAAAACTCGTAGCACTTTTTGTGCTATTGGTGGTATGTGTCTGTTGTTCATTCGGGTTTGCCGCGTGTAGCTGCTTAAACATAAGCGGTTGCGAAGGGTGCGGCAATAATAACAGCAAAATCGACGAAACTGCAAACGACGATTTAGAATCGTTCAATTATACCAAAACGGGGAATTCCTTAATTATAAACGATATAAAGGATAAGACCGTAGAAAAGATTATCCTTCCCGAAGAAACGACGACAATAGGCGAAAGTGCTTTTAAGGATTGCACTAATCTTATTACGATAGTGATAGGCGACAACGTTATCGACATAAAAGACGACGCTTTTCAGAACTGTGATAATTTAGATACCGTCTATTATAAAGGTACGGAAGAAACTTGGAACGGTATAGCAGTAGGCGAAAATAACGAAGATTTAACTTCCGCACATACTTATTATTACAGTGAGGTTTACCCTGAAAACTTTGCAGAAGATACCTATTGGCACTACGATGGGGATAATGCGGTTATATGGGAAAAGAATACCGAACCGCCGATTTCGCATACGCATAATTACGTAAACGGCGTTTGTTCCGTCTGCGGTGCGGAAGAATACGATTATATTTATTTCGGAACATATCCGCAAAGCGACGTAACGGCGGCAAAGGGCGCGGAATTATCTTCTTACGTGCAGACAAAACCATCAAACGGCAATAACAACGGCTGGACGAGTTATCATTATTATATAAGCAGCAGCAATACGACCGACTTTATGTGGTATAAAGACGTAGACGTGGATAATAACGGTACAAAAGATTACCGCGCCGTGTACTTTACGAGTTATAGACCGTGGAAAACGGGACGTACCGGTATTTCAATAGACAGTACTCAAGACGACAACGGATATTATACGGGCAACGTATATTGGTTTAAATTCGAGCCTATAAAGTGGAGAATATTAAGTGAGAAAAATAATACCGCGATAATCCTTGCGGAACTGGTACTCG
>JAFZYZ010000020.1 GCA_017615975.1 Clostridia bacterium
GGCTATCGCGTTATGCTTGCCCTGTTTATCACCACGGGCTTGCTGATGGTTATTCAGCAGAACTTTCTTAATTTTGAAATGACCTCGCTCCCCGGCGACAATATCGCGTCCGAACTGCCTATCTGGCAGATAGTTCTGGATAGTATAGTATGGATAGGCGGGTACGCGCTTGCTATTTATCTCGTTCGGCGTAAAGACGAAAAGGGCAAAGTAAAGTCCACCGCAAGAATTCTGGCGTTTATGCTTTTCGCTATGGAAATAGTGTCTGCAGTCAGCATTATTGTAAGCAATACGGACTTGTTTACTCCGAAACTCGAAAGAACGGAACAGAACTTTTCCACTCTGACCTTAAAAAATTACAACGATATTTCGTCTGACAGAAACGTTTTCTATTTCGTCGTGGACAGATTTGACGAAGACTATGCGGAAGACGCTTATAAAGCCGACAACTCGTTGTTTAACGAACTCGAAGGTTTTACCTGGTATAAAGACCATATCGCGAATTACGGGCATACCTTCCCCGCGGTGGCGAGTATGCTTACGAACAGGCTGTACACCGCTAAATCTTCCCGCGCGGATTATCTGGATAACGTCTATAACGGCGATATTCCGCTGAAAGTCCTTAATGACGAAGGCTATAACGTAAACGTGTACACGTCCGCCTATTACGCTTTTACAGAAGCGCAGAAATTACCGGACTACGTTAAAAATATCGGCGAGGTAACGTCGGTAAGAACGGTTATGAAAAAGGAAATTTCGCTTAAAATGACTTATTTTTCACTCTACCGCGGACTGCCGCTGTTATTCAAGAAATTTCTTACCGTCGGCAGCACGGGCGAACTCAATTCGCTTATTATCTTTAACGGCCAAATAGACGGCGTGGAATATCAGGGCTACGACGGCGATACCAGAAAGGCATACCGTTCCGTGGCGAAAACGAGCGCGGACTTTACCGACAGCGATTCAAGTAAACAGTTTTCGTTTATCCACTTCGACGGCTGCCATAACAACAATTATAACGAACAGTGGGGAACGAACGGGGAAAGAAGCGAAGTTATTTCCGTCAGAAACAGTTTCCAGATAGTTAAGAAATATATTCAGGCGTTAAAAGATAGGGGTGTTTACGATAACGCGACCATAATAATAACCGGCGACCACTCTTACGCGCATAACGATTTCAAAAACTTAGACGAACCGCGTCTTACCGCGCTGTTCGTAAAGAAAGCGGGCGATACGGGCGCGTTCAGGACTTCGACGGCGCAGACTTCGCATAAAGATATCTGGGCGACCATTTTCGAGTCGGAAGGGCTTGACAAAACCTTGCTTGCTGAAGTTTCGGACGCGAAAATTGACGGCGAAGGCTATCAGACATCCGTGTTTGACGCGGAAAGTATGGGCGACAGAACGCGCACTATGTTCTGGCACACCTATTCTCTCGACTGCGACGAATATTTGTACACCATAACCGGCGCGGGCAGAAATTACCCCGCAAGTTGGCATCAGACTTACCACGAACATTATCACAAATTCATTATGAATTAAACTTAAGGAAAAAACTATGCTTTCTTATATTTGTGTTCCTTTCGGATATTTAATGAAATGGTGTTGGCAACTCGTAGGAAACTACGGCGTTGCTATCATACTGTTTACTTTGCTTACCACTATCGTGCTTTTACCTATCGGCATATGGATACATAAAAATTCCATACTTATGGTAAAAATTCAGCCGGAAATCAACTTTCTTAAAGCCGACAATTTCGGTAATCCCGACGCGATAACCGACGGGCAGGCACGCATATTCAAGAAAGCGCACTACCACCCGCTTATAACCATAATTCCGCTCGTTTTGCAGGTAATACTTCTCCTTGCCGTGGTGGAAATAGTCGAAAACCCCGTAGAGTATCTCGGTACTAGCCCGTCAACGGAGTTTCTGTTTATGGATTTGGCGGTCGTTCCGAACGACGCGTGGGGGCTTTACGTTTTCGTGCCTATAGTTGCCGCCTTCTCTTCCTGGCTTATGTGCTTTACGCAGAACCTTTCCAACGTTTTGCAGCACGAACAGGGCAAGTTGAATAAGTACGGTATGATAGTGTTAAATATCGTTCTGTCGCTGTATTTGGGGCTTTTCGTGCCGTCGGGCGTTGCAATTTACTGGATGGCAAGCAATCTTTCGGCGATAGCGCAGATGTATGCGTTAAACGCCGTGATAAACCCCAAAAAATACGTGGACTACGAACTGCTTGAAGAAAGCCGCAAGGCGCTTGCAACCGTTAAATCTTTCGTTCAGGACGACAAGTCGGACGAAAAATATAAAGAGAATAAAAAACGCGAAAAGGCCGATTATAAGAGTTTTAAGAAAATCGTCGGCAAGCACGTCGTTTTCTATTCGGAAAAAAGCGGGTTTTACAGGTACTATAAAGATATAATAGCGGAAATGTTAAAGCGTTCAAACCTTACAATCCACTATATAACCAACGATCCGTACGACGTTATATTTGAAGTTGCCAAAGCAGAACCCAGAATAAAGCCGTACTATATCGGCATCAAAAAACTCAATATCCTGATGATGCTTTTAGAAACGGATATGTTTATCTGCACCACGCCCGAACTCGGCAAGTATTATCTTAAGCGTTCGTATATCAAAAAGGATATAGAGTACGTTTACGTCCCGCACGACGCAATGAGTTCTTTTTACAGTTTTAAAGAAGGCGCGTTCGATAATTTCGACACTATTATGTGCGCCGGCGAACATATTAAAAAAGAAATACTTAAAACCGAAGAAGTGTATAACTTAAAATCCAAAAATCTTGTGGAATTCGGTTTCCCGCTTTTAGATTATCTTGTAAAGATGGGCGAAGAAGAAAACGCCCGCCGTGCAAACGCAAAAAGCGGCGTGAAGAAGATTTTAATCGCACCGTCCTGGCAGGAAGACAATCTTCTCGATTCCTGTATAGACGGGCTAATCGAAGGGCTTTACGGGGAAGGATATAAACTTATCGTTCGCCCGCACCCCGAATACATAAAGAGATATCGCGCAAGACTTAATAAGATTTTAGATAATTACAAAGATTACGATAAGGATAAACTCGTGTTCGAAACGGACTTTTCCGCAAACGAATCGGTTTACTCTTCGGACGTTATAATTACCGACTGGTCGGGGATAGGCCCTGAATTCAGTTTTGCGACAAAGCGTCCGGCGATATTCATCAACACCAAAGAAAAGTGCTGCAATCCCAACTGGCAGAAAATAGGTATGACGCCCGTGGAAATGTCTTTGAGAAAAGAACTGGGCGTATGTCTTGATAAAGAAGAAGTTAAGGATATCGCAAAAACGGTTAAAGACCTTATAGAAAACGGCGAAAGTTATAAACAGAAAATCACCGATATCTTCGATAAATTTTTGTACAATCACGGTACTGCCGCGGAAGCGGGTGCAAAATACCTGCTCCGTTCGCTTGCCGAGAAAAATAAAAAATAAGAGAGAGAAAAACTATGAACAATCTACTTTATTTAAACGCCGCCGCAACGACGGCAATCATCTCCGCGGCAACAGCCGCCGTAGTCGCTTTGGGCGCGTGGTTTAGGATTCAATGGCGCAAGATAAAAGGCAATAAGCAGACGGTAAAAGCAAATCAGGAAAAAGAAGAAGATTTGGTTATAACCGAAGATACCGCGGAAAAACCCGAAGAAGACAAAGCGGATAAAGAATAAGGGTTTATTTTCCTAACCGTTAAAGAAGAATTACAGAATATAGCGACAATATTACCCCGTCGGCACTTAAAGTTTCAAGCGTCTGCGGGGTATCGTTGTACCGTTTTTATACGCCGCGTAAGCGGTTGTCGCTTTTTCGGGCACTATATCATATATCTGGATTATAGCAAAAAAGCGTTCGATAAAAGCGAAAGGAGAAAATATGAAAGAAATAGAAGTTGAAAGTTTAACGCAGGATTACGGCCACGGCCGCGGCGTGTTTGACGTTTCTTTCACCGTAAATAAAGGCGAAGTTTTCGGTTTTTTAGGGCCTAACGGCGCGGGCAAGTCCACGACGATAAGGCATCTTATGGGCTTTTCCAGACCGCAAAGCGGGCATACGCGCATCTTGGGCAAGGAAACTTTTTCGCACTACACGGAGTTTATGACGAAAGTCGGCTATCTGCCTGGGGAAATAGCCCTGCCCGCGGGGCTTACGGGGTACGAGTTTTTGGATATGATGAAAAAGATGAAACTCGCTACCGACGAAGACTATATAAAGTATCTTATCGACACTTTCGAACTCGATCCGAGCGGGGAAACAAAGCGGATGAGTCTCGGGGTAAAGAGAAAACTCGCCGTAGTCGTTGCTTTTCTGAACGATCCAGATATTCTTATTCTCGACGAACCGACCAGCGGGCTGGATCTTAAAATGCAGCAGCGGTTTATAGAGTTTATAAAGGAAGAGAAAAAGCGCGGCAAGACCATACTGCTTTCCAGCCATATTTTCAGCGAAGTGGACGCCACTTGCGATAGAATTGCGATAATAAAGGACGGCAGGATAGTTTCGGAATTCTTGGCGGACGACCTTAAACATAAGCAGGATAAAATTTACCGTCTTAACTTTACCAACCCTTCGGATAAAGCGAAATTTATCGCGGAAGACGCCGATAATCCGCACTATAAAGTCATAGGGCAAAGCGGAGACGGGGTAAGGATTGCCGTAAACGATAAGGACGTAAATAATCTTATTTCCGACCTTTCGGAATACGCCCTTTCCGACTTTACGCACGAAAAAGAAACTCTTGAAGAGTATTTTATGAAATATTACAGAGAAGATAAAAATTTCGGGGGCGCGTTATGACGGAAAACCTTATAGAGATAAAGGGACTTACCAAAGATTACGGCGACGGTAAGGGGATTTTCGACGTAAATTTCGAACTTCGCCGCGGCGAAATTTTAGGATTTGTCGGCGCGAACGGTGCGGGTAAGACGACCACGATAAGAAGTATTATGGGCTTTATAAAGCCCGACGGCGGCACGGTTAAAGTGTTCGGTAAAGACGCGTGGATAGACGCCGAAAAAACCAAACCGTATATCGGCTACGTTCCCGGGGAAATAGCCTTTCCGGATCTTTCTTCCGGTACGGAGTTTTTAAAGTCGCAGGCGGAATTTTTGGGCTTAAACGATTTAAGTTATGCTAATTATATTACCGAAAAACTGCAATTAGATCCAAGCGCCAACTTAAAGCGTATGAGTAAGGGTATGAAACAGAAGACTGCGGTAGTCGCCGCGCTTATGAGCGAGCCGGCGATACTTATTCTGGACGAACCGACTACGGGGCTTGATCCGCTTATGCGCGTGGAGTTTCTGGAACTTATGCTTGAAGAGAAAAAGCGGGGCAAAACTATTCTTATAAGTTCGCACCTTTACGAAGAGTTGGAAAAGATTGCTGACCGCGTCGCGCTTATCGACCGCGGTAAAATTCTGACTATCGTCGATATGCGGGATATTCGGGAACGCAAAGTAGCAGATTTTAAGGTGGAATTCAATAACGAAAAAGACTACGAAGCGTTCAAAAAACTCGACTATAACTTTATAAGAGACCAAAAAGAATACAATCAACTTACGGTAAATATCGAAAAAACGCATATTCAGGCGTTGTTTTCGGATTTGAAAAATTACGACGTAAAATTTATTTCCGAAGTAAAATACACTCTCGAAAAGTGTTTTGCCGAGGCGATCAAAAACCAAAAGGAGAACGGATAATGATAAGTAAACCTTTATTAAAACAGTCCTGCAAGGCGAACGGACTTATGTGGGCGATAATAACTTTCGCCGTTTGTTTTATGCTGGTAGCGGTTATGCTTATCGCGGGCAACGGCAATTTAAGTAAGACAAAAGTCGCCGTTGAAAACGCTATGATAAAAGCCGAACTGACCGCGGGAACTAAAAAGCGCGCGCTTAATTATTACGAACTGTCGAACGGCGGGCTTTATTATTTCGATCAGGAATTCAAGACGGATTTTATTGCCACTACACAGACGCAGGATTATCAGGACATATACGCCGCGCAGGGTGAAAACGCCGCGAACGCTTACGCTGCGGGCGTGGCGTACGGCAGCGCCGCCACTAAATTACGGCAGTATTGCGCGGGAATTGCGGCTGAACTTGGCTATCAGGAAAATTCCATAGAGGCGCAGGAAATTCTCGGTATCATAATGTACGTCTTTAACCCGATGGTGGCGGCAAATACTTATCAATTCGATGACTTTTATCTCGCTGTCGGTGAAACCGCGCCGCGCTACGACTTTTCGGGTGCTTTAACTATGGCGGAAGAAGAACGTGCGGAATATATTGAAGATTACGCGTTTAATAATTCCACGATTTTCCTTGCCGGCAATATGGTAAGCCCCGATAACGTGCAGAAAGTTCTGACCGAACTTAAAGCCTACGGCATTACCGCCAAAGAGTATGCGGATTTCGGGTTTACCGATTACGCAAACGTTAAAGATATAGCGAGAACGGTGGTTATAAATTACAGGGCAAATCTTGCCGACAGATTAACTCCCGACCTTTCTGCGGAAGAAGTGCAAAGGATAAGGGACGAACTTAAAGCGGACTTTACCGAAAGTCTTACGAGTTCGCTGCCAAAGGAAGTTGCGGACGCGCTGGAAGATATAGGCAGTATGGACTTGTACGGAATTTTAGTCGGTTCGGTGTTCTTTAAGATTGCGGGGCTTTTATTGCCTATAATATATATGATAATGGCGGCGAACAACCTTATCGCGGGGCAGGTGGACAGCGGTTCTATGGCGTACGTTCTTTCCACTCCGACAAAGCGCAGCACGGTAAGCGCAACGCAGGCGCTTTATCTTATCGGTTCGCTGTTTTTAATGTTCGTCTGTACGGCAATATCTTCGGTTATAAGCATCTTTATCGTGGACGTAAAAACCGATTTAAACGCCGCAAAACTGCTTTTAATCAATCTTAACGCGTTTATAGTTATGTTCGCTATGAGTGGTATCGCGTTTTTAGCGTCCAGCGTGTTTAACCGCAGTAAAAAGGCTATGTCGATAGGCGGCGGGCTTAATATATTCTTCCTTGTCGCAACCATTTTAGGGCTGTTCGGTTCGCCGGTAATTCCGTCGGTTATCCGTATGGATTCGTTGAAATATTTCAACTACGTATCTATTATATCGTTGTTCGACGTAGTATCCATATTAGACGGCACGCTTACTTTCTTGTGGAAAATCGCAATACTTATCGCCATAGGTTGCGTTTGCTATGTGATAGCGTTTAAGAAATTTAAGGAAAAGGATTTACCGCTTTAATCGAATAAAACACGTGGTAAAACGGCGGCGGGGCAAAATTTTTAATACTTTCATAAAATAATATATAACTTAATTTTAAGGAGTAATTTTATGGAAGAACAAAATTTTGTAAATTCCGGTGATAAGCCTACGCTGCTAAATATTCGCAACACGGCGCGCACGAATATGTTTTACCGTAAGGAAATATGGACGGGCGAACGTTTGCAACTGACCGTTATGTCTATTCCCGTCGGCGGAGAAGTGGGCTTAGAAATACATAACGAAAACGACCAGTTTATAGGCGTGGAATTCGGCGTTGCGTCGGTATATTTCGGGGCGACGAAGCAAGACGTAAAATTCGTGGGTGGCGTAAACCCGAATTACGTAATAATAGTTCCCGCGGGTACTTGGCATAATATAGTCAACGAAGGCAACGTTCCTTTAAAACTGTATTCCGTTTACGCGCCGCCGCATCACCCGAAAGGCACGATACATAAAACAAAATTCGATTCCGACCTTGCCGATTATTGAAAGTAAAAAATAAACAAATAAGGCAGACGAAAAATTTCGTCTGCCTTATCTTATGCTTGGCGCGGATAAATGGATAAAAAAGTAAAATGCCATAAGGGACGCATCTTCGCAAACGGCGTTTGCTACGATGTCCTTGCCCGTCAAAGATTGTCCGTCATATGACGGACGAACCGTAGGGGTTCTCGCACTTATAACACATAATAAAAGACACGTAAAAACGTGTCTTTTATTATGGCGCGCCATAAGGGACTCGAACCCCTAACCTTCGGTTCCGTAGACCGACGCTCTATCCAATTGAGCTAATGGCGCAAATAATATAAAATTGTATTTAATCCCGTCTTTATGAGTGAAACGACCTAAATGGTCGCGAGCTAAAAGGCTTTACCCTGACGCGAGCTAATGGCGCGTGTTCGGTTTGCAAGCCTTATTATTGTATAACATTAAACAGGGTTTGTCAAATATTACAGTCGGGTTTTTATATCTTTTTTAAGCATATTTAATCGGGCGCGCTTTATTAATGCACGCCCGATTAAATTAAATTGCTCTTATTCCGCCGTAAATTCGTCTTTACCTACCGCGCAAAGGGGGCAAGTAAAATCTTCCGGAAGATCGGCAAATTTAGTGCCCGCCGCTATCCCGTTTTCCGCGTCGCCTAAATCTTCATCGTAAACGTATCCGCACACGCTGCAAACGTATTTCATAATACACACTCCTTTTTTATTTTTATTGTACAATGAAAAGGCAATAATTGCAAGTCTTTTTTATATTTTGATTTTTGTTTAATTATTCGTTTCTGAGTTTGATTCCGGATTTATGTCGTCAATTTGTCTTGCTATACCTTTGGACGCGAACATAATGCAACCGACGACAAGCACTATTGCAAGTTCTGCTATAACGTACAGGTTATAAACAAGCGACCACGTAAGCGCGGTATATCCTTCCATTGCCCAAGACGAAAACACGTAATATCCGCTTAAAAAGTGCGCCGCATATCTAGCAATGCACGCAAGGCTTGCGCCGAAAACAAATTTTGCAATCGGAACTTTAAGAAATTTAAGATTTTTCACAATTCCCGCAATGCCCAGCGCGCCGAACGCTATGGGGTAATCTAAAAGGACCTGCATAGGTTGGTATATCTGCGGACTTTGCAAACATTGTAAAACGCCGTAAATCACCCCTGCGAAAACGCCTTTTCGCGCCCCAAACATATAAGCGTAAATAATAAGTGGCAACATACTTGCAAGAGTGATAGAACCGCCTTGTGGCAACGAGAACAGTTTGATATACGAAAGGGCGAAAGAAAGCGCTATTGATACGCCAGCGAACGAAATCGATTTTGTAGTGCTTGCCGTGCCCTTATCCTTGCCGAAAAAGAAAGTGGGGACGGCTATTGCCGCAATCAAAATCGCGGAAAAGATATACATACCAGCAAAGGATAAGGGGGAGTATTCTTCTCCCGCGGTAGGCAGAATAAAAAGTAATATTGTGCTGTAAACTATCGAAACGCTTAAACCTATATAATTGCAAATTTTAAACGCTTTTTTATTAACCAGTGCAAGAATTGTCGTAGTTATGGCGTAAACGAATAAAAGCGCAAAGAAACCAAGCATTAGATAGAAATTCGTATCTATTTCTTCTTTTACCGAAAGTCTTGCAATCATAAAGAAAGATATGCAACAGGTCAGAGTAATAGCGTATCCGACAGTAATGCCGAACGCGATATTTTTAAACTGATTAATTTTATCTTTTGCTTTCGTTTTCACAATAAAATACGCGGCGATTAAAATTACGACGAATGCAAGCGTAAGATAAAGCGCGAACGCGGAAAGCGCGTTATAGGCGGCTTTTAATCCGCCCGAACCCAAAGCGTCTATAAATTCTTTCATAAAAACTCCTTCTATTCGCTAACTTTTAAGCGTCAAAAACGCGCCTTTAGATAAAGGCGCGTTAAAACCGAAATTTTTAGCCGTTTCCTTCAAGAATTACCTTGCGGATTCAATGGTGTAATCTCAGCCTTGCGGCACCCATAGCGAATATTTAATTTTATCGTCTTAATGATAGCACCGCAGAGGTTTATAGTCAAGCGTTTTCGGGGCGGGCGCGTAAAAAAAATTCAAGCGATTTTATTATATAATTGACGAAACGTGGCGGGCTATGTTAAAATATTTTCCGTAAACAAGGCGGTAAAGCCTAATCAGAAGGAGAAAATTTTATGAATAACGTTCGTCCCGAAAATATGGAAAGGATAGTAAACTCTACGCTTGCCAAAGCGTTTATCGAAGAACAGATAACGGAGATAAGAAATCAGGTCGGCAGCGGCAAGGTGCTTTTAGCGCTGTCCGGCGGTGTGGATTCTTCCGTATGCGCCGCGCTGCTTATTAAAGCGATAGGCAAGCAACTCACCTGTATTCACGTAAACCACGGGCTTTTGAGAAAAGGCGAACCCGAACAGGTTATAAAGGTGTTCCGCGACGAGATGAACGCAAATTTAGTTTACGTTGACGCGGTAGATAGATTTTTGGATAAATTAGCAAACGTATCAGAGCCCGAAACCAAGCGCAAGATAATCGGTGCGGAATTTATAAAGGTGTTCGAAGAAGAAGCGAGAAAACTCGACGGCGTTAAGTTCTTGGCGCAAGGCACAATCTATCCCGATATTTTGGAAAGTGAAAAGGGCGTAAAAGCGCATCACAACGTAGGCGGACTTCCCGAAGATTTGAAATTCGAACTCGTAGAACCCGTTAAACTTCTGTTTAAGGACGAAGTGAGAGTGGTGGGCAGGGAATTAGGACTTCCTGAAAGTATGGTAGACCGTCAACCATTCCCCGGCCCGGGGCTTGGCGTAAGATGCTTGGGCGCGATAACCCGCGACAGGCTGGAAGCGGTCAGGGAGTCGGACGCCGTTTTGCGCGAAGAATTCGCGGCAAACGGTTTGCAGGGTAAAGTGTGGCAGTATTTTACCATCGTTCCCGACTTTAAGTCCACGGGTATATCGGACGGCAAACGAACTTACGCGTATCCCGTTATAATCCGCGCGGTAAATACCAGGGACGCTATGCAGGCGACGATAGAAGAAATACCCTACGCGGTACTTCACAAGATAACCGACAGGATACTTAAAGAAGTAAAGGGCGTGAACCGCGTAGTGTACGACTTAACTCCGAAGCCCGTCGGCACTATCGAGTGGGAATAAGATGAAAGAAGTCCGCATCACGGTCAAAAGACTTGCCCGTTACGACGACCTTATCGCCGAGTACGAAAACCCGATAGAACACGCTTGTTCTATGCGTTTAGGTCAGGAATTCATTTCAAGAGACGGCGGGCGTCCCGACGGGTTTTGCGAAAGCGCGTGGGAAAGCGTGTCGCCGTTCGTTTTCGCACTCGCCCACGGCGGCGGGGATTTTTACGACGGGTGGATGAAAAACCCGAAGTCCGCTATGATTTCGTGCAACGACGGTTTCCGTCCTGTGAGTTTTTTACTCGAAACGATAGAATAAAAAATGTATTTTAGGGGGCGTTATGTCCAAATTTTTCGCATACCTTAACCGTATGAAAAATATAAAGCGCTGGTCGCTTATGCGTTCTATCCGCGAAGAGAACATTATGGAACACAGTCAAGCGGTGGCGGTTATCGCGCACGCGCTTGCGCTTATCACCAACAAAATCTGCGGCGGCAACGTGGACGAGAATAAAGTCGTTCTGCTTGCGCAGTATCACGAGGTGGGCGAAGTTATAACGGGCGATTTGCCTACGCCTATAAAATATTTCAATCCCGAAATCAAGGCGGCGTACAAAGATCTTGAAAAGGGCGCGTGCGAACGCATACTCTCTATGCTGCCGGAAAGTTTAAAAGAAGAGTATCACGAGTATATTCTGCCCGACGAGAATACGGAAGAATATAGACTCGTAAAGTACGCGGACAGGCTTTCCGCTTATCTTAAATGCGTGGAAGAAGTAAAGGCCGGCAACGCGGAATTCAAAAAAGCCAAGACTTCTATAGGGAACGAACTTAAAAACTGCAAAAATCCCGCGGTAGAGTATTACCTTAAAGAATTCGCGCCCGCGTACGAACTTACCCTCGACGAACTCGATTGACGGGTTAGAACAGGCGCTTTTGTGCAAATTATACAATACCGCTTTCGTTATTCATTAAAAATGACCATTGTAAAAAAGCGGTGCATAAGGTAAAATAATATAGTAAGAAAAAGTCCGAGATGTTCGGGCTGTACAACGGAGGAAAATATGGCAAGTTTAAACTTAAAGAACATTTACAAAGTTTATCCGTCGGGCGTTACCGCGGTATCAGACTTTAATCTCGACATCGAAGATAAGGAATTCATCGTTTTCGTCGGTCCGTCCGGCTGCGGTAAATCCACTACGCTTCGTATGATAGCGGGGCTTGAAGAGATTTCCGCCGGCGAACTTTATATCGACGGCAATCTCGTGAACAACGTCGCGCCCAAAGACAGGGATATAGCTATGGTGTTCCAGAACTACGCTTTGTATCCGCATATGACGGTTTACGACAATATGGCGTTCGGTTTGAAACTCCGCAAAATGCCCAAGGCGCAGATAGACCAAAGGGTTAAGGAAGCGGCGAGAATTTTAGGTATCGAAATGTATCTTTCGAGAAAGCCGAA
>JAFZYZ010000021.1 GCA_017615975.1 Clostridia bacterium
CCTGCGCTTACGTTATACTTTAACGGTACACAATGGCAGACGGAAAATCCGAGACGTGCGGTAAATTATTCCAAGATAGCGTGGAATAATATGAACTATAACACGTCGGTTTTCGGCGGCGATACGGGAGATAAGGGCGTACTTATAGCGTTTGACGCAAATCTTTCGTTGATTGCAAGTGAAGTTAACGGCGGCATAGGCAGCGTGGAATTAAAGGACGTTTACGGCAGTTATATAACCTTAAACGGAGAAACGCTTAACAATATAGACGGCGCTGAATTGAGATATTTCAATTTGGTTAACTTATGGATATACGCACCCGGTATGACTACTTGGGGTGACAACGTTCCTACTATAGAGATAGCGGAAAATACGCCCTTCTCATACTCTTCTCTGCCGGAGACGAAGTTGTATTTTAACGCAAAAACGGCTAAATGGCAGACCAACGATCCGAGTAAAATAACTAATTTCGTCGGAACAGATGCGTTGAGTACCAGAAACAGTATCGTTTTGACATTTGCCGACGAATTCGTCTGGACGGACGATATAGGCGATTTTACGGGCGCGATTTTGTTAGACGGTGCTACGACTCTTGCGGCAGACGGCGGTTCGGTTTCGTTAGACGCTGCAAATAAGAAAATAACGATAAACGCAAACGGAACTTACAAGAAAATTTCCGTTGCGGAAGGATACGTGTGCGGAAACGTAATTATCCCCGCGATAACGCTTAACTTTATAAACGGAGAGTGGACTGATACACAGGTGTATTCCTATAACGGCACGAGAATTGCCGCGTTCAATCTTGATAACAACAATTATTTAGGTACTGATAACAAGTATTGGACGACGCTTAATTTCGACGCTAAAGTTATGGATTCTAATAAACATTCTACCGCCCTTCACGGGATAAAGGTAAACGGTATAGAGATTGTTTCTTCTCCCGACTATCAACTTGGCGTTGAAGTTATACAGTTGATTGACGGTTTATGGATAAAGTTCAGGAACAATATAGAAAGCGGGTACAACGGGTATTCGCATCCTACGATAACTTTCGAATACTGTTCTTATGTTGAAACGGAAAACCATACGAAAGTTTATTTTGACGAGTTGGAAATGTATTTGGTAAACGATAAGTGGCAGACGGAGAAACCCGACAATTACGCCGTATATAAGCCGACGGAGTTTAACGGCGTAGACGAATCCAGTACGGAAAGCAGTATCGTTCTGAAATTCAGCGACGACATTTCTTGGACGAACGATGCCGGCAATATAGCGGAACATATTCTTTTAGACGGCAAGACTCTTGCGGCAGACGGCGGTTCTGTTGTAGTTAACGCTGCAAACAAAACCATTACCATCAATTTAACGGATTCAGATAATAAATACGGTACGGTTCAGATTACGGCTGGCGCGATGTTCGGCGAAGTAATGTTGCCTGAAATAACCGTTTACGGATTTTACGATGGTGCTTTCGGGGGAGACGGACATTATGTATGCACGGAGTTTATAGGCTGGTACGAATACTTGCCTTACGCTGAAATTCCATATCCTTGGAACTGCTTAAAGACCGGATCGAACATTGATACGATTCTTCGCTTCGGCGATTACGAAAAGCATTACTTTGCGGTTGACGGGCAGGCAAGTCCAAGCAACAGGGCTACTCAGGTCGGCGACGGCATCACTATCAACGGCGTGCCTGTCGGACAGATAGCGGGTGTTACGGTTTCTTACGCGCACGGCTTTAACCACTTGTATATTTCCATTCCTGTTTACGAACTTTGCCCGACAGACGAGTATAAGTGCGTGGAATTGCGTATAAAAGAGGGCACGCAGTTTATTGACGTAGTTTTAGGCGAAGTAGTCTTGTATCTCGTGGAAGGACAGTGGCAGATGAAAAAACCGAACACCATTGACGTTCCCGATGCGGAAGGTACTTACCTTACGGCGGACGACTTGTTTAACGGCGCGGACGGTGAGTATATTCTTACCAGCGCAGACGACAATGCGGAAATAGTTGCAGAGGCGAAAGCCGATGCCGAAACTACGGTATATAATTTCTTATATAAATCGATATCTGCTAAATTCAATTACAGTCTGTTTACTTACGTCGGCGACGACTTCGGCGGTGTGCGTGTAGCGATTAATCACCGTCAGGGCGACTCTACGCAAGGGTTCAACGTTTTCGTAAACGGAATTCAAATCGGCACGAAGCAGATTGCGTTTGTTTCAGACGACTGGTACGCGGTAAGAATTGCCATAACCGTAAGCAACGGGCAAATTCAGGTATCCGTTGCCGTTGACAGAGTGGAAATAATAAATGACACTTACGATTACGACGGAGAAGTCGGCGACGGAATAAAACTTACCAAGTCTTACGGCGATCTGATATTTGCAAATTTCAGAACGGGCGACATTAAACGTCCTACTATAGACTGGCAAGGCAAAAACGTTTATAAGTTCACGGTTGGCGAAGATAAACCGGCTAACGACGTGTTCAGCAAGGTTTTAACCGCTACGGACAATTACGATAAAGCCGATTTCGCCGCGGATAGTTTCACTTTCGAGTGGCAAGACGGCGCAATCGATAACGGTAAGTTGGTAAAAGGTACTTGGCAGGTAATCGCTTCCGTAAGCGATAAAGCGGGCAACACTTCTTACTATACGATAACGGTGTTGGTTGTTGCTGATCCGAACGAGATAGCGGTAGCGTTTAACGTGGAAGGTGAAATAACTTACCTGTCTAACGAAAAAGGCGCGTTGCTCGTACAGCCCGCCGATCCTACCAAAGAAGGCGACGGATACGTTAATTACGTTTTCGACGGCTGGTATTTGGGCGATAAGAAATGGGATTTTGCAAACGATTACGCCTTTGAAGATATTGAACTTTCAGCGGTGTTTACGACAGGATATAAGGAATATTCAGTAGTAGTATCCAGCGAAGGGCTTGACGAAAATTACACTTGCACGTTGAAATTGCATTTAGGCGCTACGCTTGACAAAGATGCCGACTTATTAAAGCGCGACGGATATTCGTATAAGATTATGAAAGACGGCGAGGAAATAGACGATATTACGGTTGACGGCGATATGGAGATAACCGTTGTCTATACGCGCGACAAAGTTGATCCCGCACCCAAGAAATCGGGTTGCGGCGGCAGCGTAAACGGTTCTCTTATCGGAATCTTTATGGCGGCGGCTTTGGCGTTCATATCCGTAAAAAAATTATCGGCGAAAGGGGGTAAGGATAATGACTAACAGAACTATCAAAAAAGTAAGCGGTTTTATAAGTTTGATTATGGTTTGTGCTATCACTTTAGGTTTAATCGGTTCGGTAAATATTAAAACCGTTGCGGCGGAAAACGATAAAACGACCTTTTCTTCGCAGATAACCGCTACGCAAAACGCGCACGGGCAAGTGGTTAATATTCTGCCCGAAGAAGTAAGACTTTGGAACGAGAGCGAAGAGTTCGACATTGATTATCTTAACGGATTATACGAATATAGTTCTTTCCATAAAGAATTTAATGCGGGTGCGTTTAACGATTTCGTAAGGGTTCGCGAAATATATCGCCAAGCGGATGCGTTTAATCCTGTAAACAACGTTTTGAAGTGGAAATCTTCTCTCGAAAACGTAGCATCTTACAAGGTGAGGGTTGCTTATGACAATAAGTTTACCAAATGCGTGCAGATAGAAGAAAACGCGGATATAAACAGCGGCGTGGTTCTTGAAAATCCGATGACGGGTAAAACTTATTACTGGCAGGTGATCGCGACGATAGAGGGCGGCGATAAAGTTTATTCTCCGATCTTCGATTTTACCGTGGAACAGTCTTTGAGAACTATAACCGTGGACGGCGTGTCCAACACCCGTGATATCGGCGGCTACCAAACCGCATACGGCTACGTTTTAGAAGGGCTGGTTTACCGTTCGGCAAAACTTGAAGCCATTACCGAACAAGGATGTGAAACGCTTAAAAACAAACTCGGCGTAAAGACCGATTTGGACCTTCGCGGTGAAGCGGAAGCATCTCTGCCCGGAAATAAGGCAAATCCCGCGGATTGTGAAAATTATTACGTTTCCGAAACTCCGCAATACGCAGCCGTTCCCGACAACGGTATTGACAACCCGGCTCGTTTTGAACAAGTAAAATACATTATGTCCGTGTTTACGGATAAAGACAATTATCCGATAGATTTCCACTGTGCGATAGGGCGCGACAGAACGGGTACTATCGCTGCGCTTCTTAAATCGCTTTTAGGCTATGCGGAACAGGATATAATCAACGATTACTATACTTCCGCATTCGCTACGTCGGCTGCTTGGAGTAAGGATAATCCGCTTATCGCGATATTTAACGTTTTAAGTTATCTTAACACCTTTGAAGGCGAAACGTTGGCTGACAGAACGGCTAAATATCTTATCGATAATTGCGGTATGACAGAGGACGATATAGACGCCATAAGAAACATAATGACGGGGCAAGCGGGCTACGAAGTGGAACTGCCCGAATTCGTGGATGAGGATAATTACGACGGGTTCAGTTTTGTGAGATTTGAACAATTCGGTGTGGAAACAGTTGTCAAAGTTGTTGCAAACGGCGAAACTGTGGAAGAAATTTCCGCTGGCGACGGCTACGTCTGGACGCTTAACGGTAGTTCTTACGACTTTAATGCGGAAGTTTCCGAAGATATTACCTTAAAAGCGGTAAAAGCGAATACTTACGAAGTAAAAGTCCTTTCTACCGGTGCGGTTGATGCGGAAGAAACCTTAATAACGGTAGAAGAAGGCGCGGCGTTCGATTTTGCCGATTTAGAGAAAGACGGATATAACTTTATCGTTATTTCCGACGAGGGCAAGGTTATTACCGAATTAACGGTATCAAGGGAAACGACCTTAAACGTCGTGTACTTACAGAAATAATTTTTAACAATGAAATAACGGTTTTCCGTTATTTGAAAACAAGCGAACTTTTACGGGCAGCGGAAAGGTTAGTATCTTACCGCACAATTAAAGGAGTAAAATGTTAAAATCTAAGAAAAAATTATTACCGATATTATCGCTGATATTCGTGTTGGCGGCGGCGTGCTTACTGTGGCTTTCGCCTGCAAAAACAAGCGTGTATGCGGATAATAACGAGCCGAAACAAGTTTCTCTCCGAGAATTTCAGTTATTCAATATCTATACGGAAGATTCGCGTAAAGAGGATGCGATTACGTCGAAATTCGGCATGCTTTTGCGTTTTGACGACGTTCTTTCCGATAACGTTTCCAAAATAAACGGCGGAATTAAAACGGTCAATCTCGTGGATTTATACGGTGAAAATATATTTATAGACGATATGCCGCTTACTTTTTATGACGGCGCGGAAGTGTGCTACTATCTGGAAGACTACGTGTGGGTATATATTCCCAACTTTGCGTTTTCGGTTTATCGCACAATGTCTGTAAAGGAGTCGTTTGTGTTTGAAGACAGAACGATTACACCGTTCGTATTACATTCGGAAATTGTTACCGTAGATATAGAAGGATACGGTAATGTATCGCATATCGTTTGGAATCCTGGGTATATGTCGGCAGATCAACCGCAACCAGTCGAATTTCAATCGATTGAGTGGAATAACAAAGGGTTCTGGTATTTTAATCCTAAAAACGGTTTGTTGCTTAAATACGATAAGAATCTTTCCAACGTCCAAAGCGAATTTGAAGGCGCGTGGATGAGAACTAATCTCGTAAATCACGACGCTATCAAAAACACTTTTTTAGGCGAAGGTAAGAGTGTGGACGAAAATATTTTGCTCTATGACGCGGACGATAACGCGATTGCTTTCAAAGACATACCGGGTGCAGAAATAACTTATCACTCTCAAATGTATTTGTGGCTATACGTGCCCGATATGATCAATTACACCAAACTTGAAATAAAAGAAGGTACGTTATTTCTCGATTCCTATTTACCCGCTACGGTGCTTTATTCTAACGGAACGGAGTGGATAGATTATAATCCGAACGATTCCCGCAAATCTACGACGGGAACGACGCCTGTTTCTTACGAAAAGATAGAGTGGAACAATTTCGATTACAGTAATAGAAACGGTAATAACGGTATTCTTATAAAGTTCAGTAATTATCTGTCTAAATTAGAAAATGAAATTTCCGGCGGCATACAGAAGATAAATAAAGTAAAAACGGGAATAGGCGAACATATTAAGTTAAATTCTACGCCTCTTAAAGATATACCCGGTGCGGAAATATGCTATCAAAGTCAATATTTCTTATGGATTTATATTCCGGGTGAAAGGCTTTCCCTGTCCGACGGATTCCCGTGTTTAACGATAGACGCAAACACGGAATTCCTTAACGCCGTTCTGCCCGCTATGACGCTGTATTTCGACGGCACTTATTGGGTGGAAAACCTGCCGGGCGCTTATCAGAACAACGCTTTCAAAGATATTTCCTACAATAACGTGGAAGACGGACTTAACGAGGGCTACGTGTACACGTTGCTTAATTTTAACGAGAAGTTCTTGCCGCCGTTAGAAAACGGCGACGAAGAAGGGCGCAGATCGGGTAGCCGCCCGAATCTGGCGCAGGCAGGCGACGCCGGTCAGAAAATCAGGATTAACGGGCGTACGCTTCACGAATTGTATATGGAAGATAGCAATACGCGCTGCGTGTTCGGCGAAAACGACGCATTGTATTTGCTGTTCAGAAAGTCCTATTTGTTTACAGATCCGAGTACTACGCCTACCTTAACGATAGAAAGCGGAACGAGATTTGTGGATAGAACTATCGGCGCGCTGATTCTCTATCTGGGTGACGAAGGGTGGACGACGAGTAATCCGCCTTCCGCGCCGCTTGGAGAAGATACCGACGCACCTTATATCTATTATTACGGTGCTGACGAATTCTTGCTTATTGCCGATAAAGAAGGCGGCGTAAGCGACTTTTTATCTGGTTTATCCGTATATCTTTTCGACGAACGCGACGGGGAACTTGATTTTACCGTGGCGGATAACGTGGAAATTCCCGACGGTGCAACGACGGGCGATAAATGGAATAGCGGTGAGTGGACTGTTAAAATAATCGCAACCGATTCGCAGAACAATACGCGTGAAAAGGAAATCTATATAAACGCGATAGACAGCGATAAAGAATATCTTTCAGTATATATAAACGGCACTTTCTCGCACAGAATTCGCTATGGCGAAAAAGTAAGAAGAGACATTGATCCTACATTACTGTCCGATCCGACCAAATTTGATTCAAGAACCAGTTGTTTCATATTTACCGGTTGGATGGTGAACAGCAAACTTTGGGATTTTGAGAACGACGTTGCGACTGAAGACGTTTGGATTTCTCCGTCTTTCGGCGAATACAGGCGTTTATGTACTTTAACGGTTAAAGACGAGAGTGGAGAAATTGACGTTTCCACGGTCAAATACGGCGACGTAATAGATTTTTCGGAATACAAAAAAGACGGATATTCTGTCGTTGCAAAAATTGACGA
>JAFZYZ010000022.1 GCA_017615975.1 Clostridia bacterium
ATCAAAAATCTATTTTACTTTTCTGTACAGATACCAAAAGACGATAACGCCTTCTGAGGGGATACCTATAAGGAATATTTCCCACAGGTTTTTAGGCGGCGCGTTAAGCGTGTGCAGCAGGGTAAGGTAAACCGTTAAAATCAGAGACCATACGAGAATAGACAGTATTATCACGTTGCCCAAAGATTTGCCCCAAACCGAAGTGAATACTAAAAGCACGATTGCGGTTATCGGGATAGCGTAGATAAACGCCAGCCAGGTTTGCGTTATGTCTGTGAAAATTATGTGTATGAACGCATAAAACATAATGGCGACAAGCCAGACGGTAGCGGTTGAAGCAAGACAGAGTATAGTCCGTTTTTTGCCGATATTATAATTGATTTTGGGGCGTTCGTGTCTGGGTTCTGAAATAAGAACGTCAACTTTAACGCCGAAAAATTCCGCAATGCTTTTTAAGGTGTAAATATCGGGCACGCTTTCCGCCCGTTCCCATTTGGACACGGCTTTATCCGAATAGTTCAGTTTTTCGGCAAGTTCCGCCTGCGTTAAGTTCATAGACTTTCTGTATTTTATAAGATTTTGCGCAAAACAGTCCTTTATGTCGAGAACTTTTTTATCGATAGTCTCTTCGTTTGTTTGAGGTGATAAATTTTCGTCCATACGCTAATTTTAACATAACTTATGAAAAAAAGCAATTAAAAAATATACCGTTTTTGCATTTCTACCGGCGGTGGAGTATCGAAAAATCAATTCTACCGCGCACACCCCTGCGTTTAGAATAATTGTATATCATAGTAGGTTGATATTTTAAATAAAAAATAGGAAAATGAAACTGATAGAACACGCTTTTTAAGGAGAATTATATGAAAATTGCAGTTTCAGCGGAATCTACTATCGATTTGCCTAAAGAGTTGCTTGAAAAGTATTCCATAAGCACCGTGCCTTTTACGATAACGCTCGGCGATATTACCGAGAAGGACGGGGAAATTACCAACGACATAATAATTCAGTACGTAAATACCCATAAGGTTCTGCCGAAGACCAGCGCGGTAAACCGCGAACAGTTTGCGGAACATTTTAAGAATTTGTTAAAAACGCACGACGGCGTTATACATTTTTCGCTGTCGAAAGAACTGTCCAGCGCGTACGATAACGCCGTAAGCGCGGCTTCGGAACTTAAAAACGTGTACGTCGTGGATACCCGTTCGCTTTCGACGGGCATAGCGCTTTTGGCAATCTATGCGGATAAACTTGTAAAGCAGGGCTTGGGAATAAAAGAGATTTACGAAAAATGCCTTGCAAGAGTGCCTTCCGTTCAGGCGAGTTTCGAACTTAAACGCGTTGACTATCTGTACAAGGGCGGCAGATGCGGTATGATGGCGCTACTTGGCGCAAACCTTTTAAGAATTCGCCCGCAGATACTCGTTAAAAACGGCAAAATGGTTTCGGGCAAAAAATACAGGGGCAATTACGATCACGTCGTAAAAAATTATTGCAGGGACGTGTTGGAAGAGTTCAATAATCCCGATTTATCCGTGGCGTTTATAACCTATACCACGGCGTCAGACGAGATGGTGGATTCTATAAAGCAAATGCTTGCCGAAACGGGCTTTGAAAACGTGTATGCAACCCGTGCCGGCGGTACGATTACCAGCCATTGCGGGGAAGACTGCTTGGGCGTATTGTATATAAACGACGGCGGCAAGGTCGATTAGCGGATAAAGCGGATAAAATAAATCCGCCGAATCTCTGCGGCGTTTAAGCGGTCGGTCGTTTTCATAACGAGACGTAGTTCCTATTCCATATATTTCAATCCTTTGTTGTTTG
>JAFZYZ010000023.1 GCA_017615975.1 Clostridia bacterium
TAATATAAAAGCATTGTAAAGAACGCTTTTTTTTGTTATAATTATAACATAACGGAAAGGAGAAACATTGTGAACAGTCAGCGCCAGAGCAGCAATAAAAACAAAACGGCTTCCGCCGTTTTTACAAAAGAAACTTTGGGTGTGGTAACGGTTCTTTTCGCTACGCTTTGTTTGATTTGCATTATAACCGGGGACGCGATTTTTTCCGCACCCGGAAAGTACGTGCGTGATTTTTTACTCGGCGTGTTCGGCTATTTCGCATATCCGTTTGCCGCCTTTGCGGTTGTTAAAGGCGCAATGCTTGTTATAGGCAAAAAGATAGAGCAGCCGTTTAAACGCAAACTATTAGTACTTTTAGCGCTTATTGCCGTAATACTGTTTGCACACGTTATTTCTATGGGTGGATACGGCGATTACGGCGAATATATTTCCGATTCTTATTCGCGCGGCGGCACGTTTTCGGCAGGCGGAGTACTCGCGGCGCTTATCGCGTACTTTTTACAGTCGCTTTTGACGGTGGTCGGTAGTGCCGTAGTGCTTGCCGTCCTTTTCGGCATAGACGTGTATTTTTTGGTGTCGGATATATTAAAAGACAAAAAGCCCGTCTCGGCTGATAGGGAATTCCGCAGCACATACGTTAAAAACGAAGTCTCGGAAGAGTCCGACGAAAGTCGGCAAGGCACGGAAAACGCCTTCGAAAATCAGGCGGAAGGTCAGAACTATAACAACGCTAAAAAAGAACAGCGGCTTTTCATTACCAACAGCAAGGATTTCGGCTTTAAGACCAGGCGCGAAATGAAGGAAGAAGGTTCTTCTTTCACCGTTGGTTCTTCGGCGAATTCGCTTAACGTAAGCGAGTATGCGAATACTTATTCCGATAAGTACACCAGCGATTTACAGAAAAAAATCGAATATATAAAGACGCCTGCTAAAATCAATATAGAAGAACGCGCAAACGAAGGCGATACGTCCGCGCGCGTTTCCGACTATATTTCCGTAAGAAAGGATACGCCGTCCGTTGCGGAAGAACCCGCTGACAACGAAGATATACCTATGATAGAACACGGCGATTCGTACGAAAGCAATGCGAGAGTCCGTGCGGAAGAATTCAGCGCAAGATATTTAAATGCTGACGACGCGTCCGAAGAGCAAGCGGACGTTAAAGCCGACGAAAACGACTTTTCAGGCGTAGCGTCGGATATAGACGCGGTAGCGGAAAACGAAGATTTTACCGCGGAAGAACAAAAAGAAGAGTTTACGCAAGAACCCGAATTTGAAGAGCCTAAATTTGAAGAGTCTAAATTCGACGAACCGCCCGCTACGCGGCTACGGGAAGGCAGGGCGCGCAGCATTCTGTTTGAAGAAAAGCCGTCCTATACGAGCAGGGTAGTACCCGACGGGAACGGCGGGGACTATACGCGGCAAACCGCGGATTTAACTTCCGAAGAAAAGCCCGAAAAGCCGCCCGTGCCTATTAACCGCCCATACTATAAACCGCCGCTTGATTTGCTTGAAACTTACGCGCCGCCCGCCGACGCGCCGAGAGAAAATCACGAAGAGCGGGAAGAGATAATAAGGCGGGTTTTAGAAGATTTTCATATCAGCGTAGAGCCGCAGGGCTACGTTCAAGGACCTACCATTACTCGGTACGAAGTGAAGATGCCCGCGGGAATCACCGTAAAAAAGGTTTTAGCCTACGACGACGACCTTAAAATGCGTTTACAGTCCAAAGCGGGTGTAAGAATAGAAGCGCCTATTCCCGGAAAAGACCTTGTCGGGATAGAAGTTGCGAACAAGACCAAAATCACCGTAGGGCTTAAAGAAGTGTTGGAAGGCGCTGCGGGGCAAAAGGTGAAATCGGGTGCGCTTACTTTCGCGCTCGGCAAAGATATCGTCGGGAACTCCATTACCGATAATCTCGCCAAAGGTCCGCACTACTTGGTTGCCGGCGCGACGGGTTCGGGGAAGAGCGTGTGCCTTAACGTAATGATAGTCAGTATGCTTATGCGGTACAGTCCCGAAGAGTTGCGGCTTATTCTTATAGATCCCAAGCGCGTAGGGTTCAGAAAATACGAACACCTGCCGCATCTTATGATAGACGAAATAATAACCGAACCGCAAAAGGCGGTTGCCGTCCTTTCGTGGGCGCATAAAGAGATGGAACGCCGCTACGACGAGTTTGCCAAAATCGAAGGCGGGCTTGTCAGCGATATAGAGAGTTATAACGATATAGTGGCAAACGATAAGGTGGCGAAGATGCCGCGAATAGTTATCGTCGTGGACGAACTTGCAGACCTTATGGAAACCTGCAAAAAGGATATGGAAACTAATATCCGTATGCTTGCGCAAAAGGCGCGTGCGGCTGGTATTCACTTAGTTCTCGCAACGCAGCGCCCGTCGGTGGATATCGTCACGGGCACTATAAAAGCCAACCTGCCGTCCAGAATAGCGCTTAAAGTTATGAACTTTCAGGATTCCAGCACTATTCTGTCCGAAGGCGGGGCGGAAAAACTTTTAGGCAACGGCGATATGCTGTATAAGAATTCGGGCATGCCCGAACCCGAACGCTATCAGGGTGCTTGGATAAGCGACAGAGAGATAAACAATATCGTTTCCTATATAAAGGAGAAGAACGCGGCGTATTACGACGACGACTTAAAGGATTTCCTTGATAAATCTTCGCGCCCCGCAAGGGAAGAGACGACGACTGTCGGCGGCGAAGAAGAAGACAACGACGGAATAGACGATTTCTTCTTAAAAGCCCTGTGGCTTGCGATAACTTCCAACTCGGTGTCTATCGCTATGCTGCAACGGCGTTTCCAGATAGGCTACGCGCGCGCGGGCGGGCTTGTCGATAAGATGGAACGGTTGGGGTTCGTGTCGGGCAACGAAGGCAGCAAGGCGCGCAGAGTGCTTATAACGCGTGAAGAATTTGAAGACAGGTTCGGCAGTGTGCCCGACGGGTATTGATTTTAACCGCGGTGAGAACGAACGGAAAAATTAAGTAGATACTAAATGGAAAACAAACTGATAGGCGTTATCTCTTTAGGTTGCGACAAAAACAGAGTCGATACCGAAAAGATGCTTGCCGTATTACGGCGGAAACACACTATAACAAGCGATATAGAGAAAGCGCAGATAATAATTATCAACACTTGCGCTTTCCTGCAATCGGCACGGAAAGAGTCCGTGCGGGAAATACTTTCCGCGGCGGAGTATAAAAGCGGCGTGCTGGAAAAAATAATAGTCAGCGGTTGTCTGCCGCAAAAATACGTCGGCGACCTTATGCAATCCCTTACCGAGGCGGACGCGTTTATAGGCGTTTCCGACTACGGGCGCATACTCGAAGTGATAGACGACTTGTATCAGGGCGGCGGGCGGATAAACGCCGTGGGCGCACCCGCTTACGAGTGCGGCACGGAACGCGTTATCACCACCGACGGCTACGCCTATCTTAAAATAGCCGACGGGTGCGATAACCGTTGTACCTATTGTCTTATTCCCAAGATTCGCGGCAAATACCGTTCGGTGCGAACAGAAGATTTAGTGGAAGAAGTAAAATCTCTCGGCAGCGTGCGGGAACTGATACTCGTCGCGCAGGACACGGGGGCGTACGGTAGGGATTTAGTTCCGCAGAGTAGTTTGGTTGCGCTTATACGCACCCTTTCCGCACTACCGAATATAGGCGGCATACGGATTTTATACTGCTACCCCGAAAATATTACCGAAGAACTTATACACGAGTTCAATTCCAACCCCAAACTTATACGGTATATAGATATACCGTTTCAGCACGCGTCTGACAGAATTTTAAAACTTATGAACCGTAAGGGCACGGGGGAAGGATACCTCAAACTCGTGGAACGGCTTAAATCGGAAGTGCGGGGAATTGCCCTTCGTTCCACTTTTATAACGGGTTTTCCCACCGAAACGGAAGAAGACTTTTTAACGCTTACCGAGTTTTTAGGAAAGGCAAAACTTTTCAACGCCGGGTTTTTCAAATACAGCCGCGAAGAGGGGACGGCCGCTTATAATTTAGGCGGGCAGATTGCGGAAAGCGTTAAGACAAAAAGACTTAAAAAACTGTACTCGGTACAGAAAAAAATCGTGAAAGATATCGGAAAATCGCTTGTCGGCAAATCCTTTAAGGTGTTTGCGGAAGGCTTTGACAAAGACGAACTCGTGTACTACGGGCGGGCGTACTTTAACGCGCCGGAAGTCGACGGAAAGGTTAAATTCTTTTCCGCGGAAGAAGTGAACTACGGCGAGTTTTACAGCGTAAGGATATTAAAGTCCGACGGCTACGATTTATATGGAGAAAGAATATGAATTTACCCAACAGATTAACTCTTTTAAGAATAATTATGATACCGATATTCGTCGCCGTGTATTTTATTACCGCTATTCCGTACAACTATCTTTTATCGGCGATAGTTTTCGCGCTGGCGGCGTTTACCGACTTTTTAGACGGATATATCGCCAGAAAATATAATCTTATTACCGATTTGGGTAAGTTTTTAGACCCGATAGCGGACAAAGTGCTGGTTGCGGCGGCTTTAATCGTTATGCTTGTAGTTCCCGACGGGGGAACGCAGATATTGCCCGCGTATTTTGCGATAGCGGTGGTTATAATCCTTTCACGCGAACTTATAATAAGCGGTTTCCGTATGGTTGCGGCGTCAAAAGGCAAGGTGCTTGCGGCGGCAAAATCGGGTAAGATAAAGACTTTCGTGCAGGATATAGCGATTTGCGTACTGCTTGTCGGCGCACAGTTTCAGGCGGGGCTTTATACCGCGGTGAATATCGTTGGTCTTTCCGCGTTGGGGCTTGCCGCACTTTTAACGGTAATTTCGGGTGCGGAAGCGATAATAAAGAATATTTCCGTACTTAAAGAAGACGAAAAAGACAGATGAAAACGGCACTTTTGGCGTTCGGAGATTTTGATATAAACAAAGCGCGCGGCTTGTTTTTAAGCGGCGGGATAAATATTTCTTCCGTTCAATTACTTGCCCCTACCGACGACATGGGCTTTAAGCGCGGCTACGAAACGTTCCGCGATATGGCGGACGCGCTCATTATAGCCGACGGCGCGGAATTCGACTTAAAAGAAACTGTTGCGGGCTTTACGGGTTCTACGCTACTTGAAAACGAGAATGCCCGTGCGGCGCTTGAAAGGCGCGGCTGCACCGATTTTTCTGGTGCGCTTATGCCCGCCGAAGCCACGCTTATTCCCAACGAATACGGCGACTATCAAGGGTTTACGCTGGACGAACGGGATTTTACGCTTATGGTGTTGTCTAATAGTGAACGGGAATTTTTCCACGCGTGTGAAAAATTCGTGCTGCCATATCTTACGGCAAAAGCGGGTGCGGACAAACGCTTTACTTTCAAATGTTTCGGCGACAGGCGTGAAGCGGAAACTCTTTTGGACAAGGTAAAGGAAAACCACGCGTTTAACTATACCGTTTACGAAAATAATTGCGACCTTACCGTATCTTTATTTTTTGAAAACGCGACCGACGCTGAAATGCGCGCGGTAAAACGGGACGCGGCGTTCGCGCTTAAAGATGCGTATTACGCGGAAGGCAGCGTTTCGCTTTCCGACACGCTGTTTACTCTTCTTAAACTGTCGGGCAAAACCATTTCGGTGGCGGAGTCTTTTACGGGCGGCAGGGTAGCGGCGGAAATAGTCAAACATTCGGGTGTTTCTGCGTATTTTTGCGAAGGGATAGTGGCGTATTCCAACCAAAGCAAGGAAAGTCGGCTGTCCGTTCCGGAAAGAGTGATTTCGGAAGACGGCGCGGTAAGCGCGAAGACGGCTTACCGTATGGCGGCGGGGCTATATAAGACTGCAAAGCCAGACATAGTAATCGCGACGACGGGTTTAGCAGGGCCTAACGGCGACGGCACGAACACGCCCGTAGGCAGGTGTTTTATCGCGGCGGGGACGAAAGACGGAATACACACTTACAGGTTCGATTTTACGGGCGACAGGGAAGAGATAACTTTAAAAGGAGTTAACGCGGCGCTTTATTTCGCCGTTAAAACTATAAAAAATTCATAACAATAAGGATGGATAAGATGGACGAAACCAAGATGAAGGCGCTTGACGGAGTGATGGCGCAGATAGAAAAACAGTACGGCAAAGGCGCGATTATGCGCTTGGGACAGGACGCTGGCGACAGCAATATAGAAGTGCTGCCTACGGGCTGCTTGTCGCTTGACCTTGCGATAGGCGTGGGCGGACTTCCGCGCGGCAGGATAATCGAAATTTACGGGCCCGAATCTTCGGGCAAAACGACGGTTGCGCTGCATTGTATCGCCGAAACGCAGAAAGCGGGGGGAATAGCGGCGTTTATCGACGCGGAACACGCGCTCGATCCGGTTTACGCCAAAAATCTCGGCGTGAATCTCGACGAACTTTACGTTTCCCAACCCGATACGGGCGAACAGGCACTCGATATAACCGCGTCTTTAGTTTCAAGTAAGGCGGTGGATATAATCGTCGTGGACTCGGTCGCGGCGCTAACGCCCAAAGCGGAAATAGAAGGCGATATGGGCGATTCGCACGTGGGACTTCAAGCGCGGCTTATGAGTCAGGCGCTTCGTAAACTTACGGCGATAACTTCAAAGTCGAAAACCTGTATTATCTTTATCAACCAACTGCGTGAAAAGGTGGGCGTAATGTTCGGCAATCCCGAAGTAACCGCGGGCGGTAAGGCGCTTAAATTCTACGCCAGCGTAAGAATAGACGTCAGAAAAGCCGACGCGCTTAAAGATTCCGAAGGCGCTTACGGTAATCACACCAAAGCGAAAATCGTTAAAAACAAAGTCGCGCCGCCCTTTAAGACTGCCGAATTCGACATTATTTTCGGCAAAGGCATATCGAAAGGCAGTTGCATTATCGATTTGGGGCTTGCGTACGGCATAGTGGAAAAAAGCGGCGCTTGGTTTTCCTATAACGGCGAAAAGTTTGCACAGGGCAGGGAAAAAGCCGTTCTGTATATGGAAGAAAACGCCGCCGTCGCGGAAGAAATCAAGAATAAAATTCTCGAAAAATTTTATCACAAAGATAACGACTGATAATCTTTGACTTATCTTCTTAAAAATGATATAATAAAAAAAGAGTGTAATAGCACTCTTAAAATAAACAGGAGGGCATAGAATTATGCAAAACATCAATTACAGCTCCCTGTTCTTGGCGGTAGAAGGCAGCGTCGTCGCGCTTATTGCAATAGCGGTTGCTATAGCGGCGGCGGTAGCGGGCTTATTTATCGGTAAAAAATTACAGAAAAAGTCTTTTGAAAAAGAAAACGGTGAACTCGCAAAATGGGTGGAAGAAAAAAAGTCCGAAACCAGAGAAGAGTGTAAACAGATCAAAAAAGAGGCTATTTTAGAGGCTAAAGAACAGGAACTGAAACTACGCAACGACTTCGAGAGAGAAGCCAAGGAAAAACGCGCGGAACTTGCCCGCACGGAAAACAGACTTAACCAAAAGGAAGAGTCTTTGGACAAAAAGGAAGAAAATCTTACCCGTCGCAACGAAGAGACGACGCGCCAGCAGAACGCTTTGCGCGAAAAACAGTCGGAGATGGATAAGAAACTCGCTGAAATTTCCGTTCAGCACGACAAGATGATAGCGGAATTCGAAAAGATTTCGCAGATGTCGAGAGAAGAGGCTAAAACCGAACTTATCGCGGCGATAACCGACGAAGCAAAGCGGGACGCTGCAAGGGCAGTCAAGGAAATAGAGGCGGAAGCCAAAGAAGAAGGCGACAGAAAGGCGAGAGACATAGTAAGTCTTGCTATTCAAAAGTGCAGCACCGAACAGGCGACCGAACTTACCGTATCGGTAGTTCCGTTGCCGTCCGACGATATGAAAGCGAGAATAATCGGGCGCGAAGGCAGAAACATCAGGGCATTAGAGAACGCTACGGGCATAGAACTTATAATCGACGATACGCCCGAAGTGGTTATCGTGTCGGGGTTCGATCCCGTAAGGTGCGAAACTGCGCGTATTGCGCTTGAACGGCTGATTCAGGACGGCAGAATTCATCCCGCGAGAATAGAAGAGACTGTCGAGAAGATAAAGAAAGAACTCGACCAGCAGATAAAAGAAGCGGGCGAAGCGGCTATGTTCGAATGCGGCATTTTCGGACTTCATCCCGAACTCGTCAAACTTTTGGGCAGACTGAAATTCCGTACGAGTTACGGACAGAACGTCTTAAAACACTCGATAGAAGTATCGCACCTTGCGGGCGTTATGGCTAACGAACTTGGCGTGGACGTGAACTTGGCAAAGCGCGCGGGGCTGTTGCACGATATCGGTAAAGCGGTTGACTTCGAGATAGAAGGCACGCATATGCAGATAGGTGCGGACCTTGCCAAGAAATACCGCGAAAACGGGCACGTTATCAACGCCATTTTAGCGCACCACGGCGACGTGGAGGCAAAGACGGTGGAAGCGGTACTCGTTGCGGCTGCGGACAACATTTCGGGCGCAAGACCCGGGGCAAGGCGCGAAACCACGACCAACTATATCAAACGTTTACAAAAACTCGAAGAAATTTCGGGGAGTTTCAAGGGCGTGGAAAAATGCTACGCTATTCAGGCGGGCAGGGAAGTGCGCGTAATGGTAAAACCCGAACAGGTAAACGACGCGCAGACCTTATTCCTTGCGAAAGAAATCGCAAAGAAGATAGAAAAGGAAATGGAATATCCGGGGCAGATAAAAGTCAACGTCATAAGAGAGTGGCGGGCGACGGAATTCGCAAAATAAGAAAAATTTTCAGCGCCCTGCATAACGGCAGGGCGCTTTGCGTATTAAAGCGTTCTTAAGGAGATAAAATGAACGGTAAAGAATTACAGAAAGAATTCGGTTCGATGGTCTTTAACGATAAAGTGATGCGTGAAAGGCTGGACGAAGAATCTTATAAAGCCGTGCGCCTTGCTATCGAAGAAGGCGTGCCGCTAACGCACGCCGCGGCGAAAAAAGTTGCGGCGGCGATGAAAGAGTGGGCTATTGAAAAGGGCGCTACTCATTTTACGCACTGGTTTCAACCGATGACGGGTATCACCGCCGAAAAGCACGACGGATTTGTCGAACCCGACAAAAACGGCGAACTTATAATGAAATTCTCTGAAAAATCACTCGTTAAAGGCGAGTCCGACGCGTCAAGTTTTCCGTCGGGTGGCTTGCGCGCGACTTTCGAGGCGCGCGGCTACACCGCTTGGGATCCCACTTCTTACGCTTTCGTAAAGGACAGAAGTCTGTATATTCCGACGGCTTTTTGTTCCTACGGCGGCGAAGCGCTGGATAAAAAGACACCCCTTTTAAGGTCTATAGAATCTTTAAGCAAGCAGGCGGTACGCGTGCTTAAACTTTTCGGCAATAAATCGGTAAAAAGGGTAATGCCCAGCGTCGGCGCGGAACAGGAATATTTCCTGATAGATAAAAGCGTGTACGAAAAGCGCCTTGACTTAATCCATTGCGGCAGAACGCTGTTCGGCGCGCGCCCCGCGAAAGGGCAGGAACTTGAAGACCACTATTACGGCGCGATAAAGTCCCGCGTTTCCGATTTTATGAAGGAAGTGGACGAAGAACTGTGGAAACTGGGCGTATTCGCCAAGACCGAACATAACGAAGTCGCACCCGCACAGCACGAACTTGCGTGCGTGTATAGCGCGGTAAACACCGCTTGCGATCAGAACCAGTTGACGATGGAGACGTTAAAGAGTGTGGCGAACCGCCACGGTATGGTGTGCCTGCTGCACGAAAAACCCTTTGCGTCGGTAAACGGCAGCGGCAAGCACAACAACTGGTCTTTAACTACCGACGCTGGTGAAAACCTGTTAGAACCGGGCGACACCCCGCAGGAAAACGCACAGTTCTTACTATTCCTTTTGGCGGTAATAAAGGGCGTGGACGAATATCAGGATTTACTGCGCATTTCGGTAGCGACGGCGGGGAACGACCACCGTTTGGGTGCGGACGAAGCGCCGCCCGCGATAGTTTCCATATACCTTGGCGAAGATTTGGAAACCATACTTACGTCTATCGAAAAGGGCAAAGCCTATTCCGCGCTTAAAACGGAAGAACTTAAAATAGGCGTTTCGGCGTTGCCGCCCATACAAAAGGATTCTACCGACAGGAATAGGACTTCGCCCTTTGCGTTTACGGGCAATAAGTTTGAATTCCGTATGGTCGGTTCGGCGACTAATATCGCTTGCCCCAACTTTATACTTAACACCATAGTTGCGGACGAACTTGCGGGTTTTGCCGACGAACTTGAAAAGGCGGCGGACTTTAACGCCGCGCTTGCAGACCTTATAAAGCGCACTATAAAGAAACATAAACGCATCATTTTCGCAGGCAACAACTATTCTAAAGAGTGGCAAAAGGAAGCGGCATCCCGCGGACTGTTAAATTATAAGACCACGGTGGACGCGCTGCCGCACTATGCCGACGCGAAGAACGTAAACCTGTTTAAGCGCCAGAACGTCCTTTCCGAAAGCGAGATAAAGTCGCGTACGGAAATACTTTTGGAAAACTATGCTAATATCGTCCATATAGAAGCGATAACCGCTTTGGATATAGCGAGAAAGGAAATAACCCCCGCGATACTCGGGTACGAGTCGTTCGTGATAGGCGAACTTAACGCAAAAAAGGCACTCGGCAACTATAACGCGGACCTTGAAAAGGGTATTTTGGAGAAAATTTCCGCGCTGTCGGGCAAGTTTGCCGCCGCGGTGGAAAAACTTGCCGCCGATATAGACGGGTATAAAATTTCCGACGGCAATTACGAAAAAGCGCTGTATTGCAAAAATAAGTTGCTGGACGATATGGAGACGGTAAGAAAATACGCCGACAGGGCGGAACTTATATTAAGCAAAAAATTAAGTCCGTTCCCGACTTACGAAGATATTTTGTACAGCATAAAATACTGATTAAAACTAAGGCGCGGCGCTTAAAAACTTTTTAAGCGCCGCGTTTTGCGGTA
>JAFZYZ010000024.1 GCA_017615975.1 Clostridia bacterium
ATCGTGCAACATTATCGGAACGCCGTGGCTGGGCGCTTCGGCAAGCCGTATGTTTCTGGGAATAACCGTCTCAAAAACGCTTTTGCCGAAAAACTTTTTTATCTCGTCCGAAATCTGCCGCGAAATTATCGCGCGGTTGTCGTTCATTGTAAGCACTACCCCTTCGATTTTAAGCGTCGGATTTAAGTGCTTTACGACAAGACGGATAGTGTTCATAAGTTGGCTTAAACCTTCCAGCGCGTAATACTCGCTCTGTATAGGAATAAGCACGCTGTCCGCCGCAGCCAATGCGTTTATGGTTAAAAGTCCTAAAGACGGCGGGCAGTCGATAGTTATATAGTCATAACTTTCCCGCGCCTTTTCGAGTATCTTTTTCAAAACGTGTTCCCTGTCTTTAATGTACACGAGTTCCACTTCCGCACCTGCAAGGTCTATGCTGGAAGGCAAAAGGTCCAGCCCGTCCACGCAGGTTTTGTACACGGCGTCCGCTATCGGCGCGTCGTCTATCATCACGTTATAAACGGAACTCTTTACGTCGCTTTTCGCAAAGCCCAAACCGCTCGTCGCGTTGCCCTGCGGATCTAAATCCACGATAAGAACTTTATATCCCTTTTGCGCAAGGTATGCGGACATGTTTACGCAAGTCGTGGTTTTACCCACGCCGCCCTTTTGGTTTGAAAAAGCAATAATCTTACCCATTTTTTAATTCTCTCTTTTGCTTGATTTTACACACAGGTCTTAAACTACTTGCCGCCTGCCGATATTATTCGTCTTTTTCAGTATCTTCGGAAGTTTCGCCTTTCTCGGTCTTTTCGGCTTTTTTTGCAGCAGGTTTACTGCCGTCGCTTACCGTTTCCGATTTCTTCTCGTAATCTTTCACCGCGTCAGGTCCCGCTTTTCTCGCGAACGGGTTTTGAGATAGCGAGTGTTCGTTTTTATCCATAAACGCTATCACTTCGTCGGCGGACTTGCCTTCCATTATCATATCCACTTCTTCGGAGAATATGGTTTCTCTTTCGACAAGTACGCGCGCCATCGTATCGAGAAGCCCTTTGTTCTCTTTTAAGAGTTTACGCGCTTTTTCGAGTGCGGTCATTATAATGGTCTGAACTTCTTCGTCGATAACCGCCGCCGTCGCTTCGCTGTACGAAACGTGCGACGCCATATCGCGCCCGATAAATATTTCCTTGTCAGAAGCGTAGGAAATCGGGCCGACTTTTTCACTCATACCCCACTCGCTTACCATGTATCTCGCGCGCTTACTTACCGCCTGAATATCGCCAGAAGCCCCCGCGGATATATCCTTTATAATAAGTTCTTCGGCAACCCTGCCGCCCAAAGTCATAACTATATCGTCCAAAAGTTTGGCTTTTGTAAGATGATTATCGTCGTTATCCGGGCGCGTCATAGTATATCCCGCAGCCTGCCCGCGCGGAATTATAGAAACTTCGTGCACGGGGTCGCAATGCGGCAACAGCCTTGCGAGAATTGCATGCCCCGCTTCGTGGTACGCCGTAATGCGCTTATCCGTCTCCGTAATAAGCCGAGATTTCTTCTGCGGTCCTAAAAGAACCTTGTTTATGCCTTCGTATAAATCTCTGTTGGTGATAAATTTTCTGTTCTCACGCGCCGCAAGTATAGCCGCTTCGTTTAACAGGTTTTCAAGGTCTGCACCCGAAAATCCGCTCGTCATACGCGCCACCGTCTTAAAGTTGACGTCCGGAGATAACGGTTTGTTGCGTGCGTGTACCTTTAATATCGCTTCACGCCCGCGCACGTCGGGAACGTTTACGAATATCTGACGGTCAAACCTGCCGGGGCGCATAAGCGCAGGATCTAATATATCCGCACGGTTGGTCGCCGCCATTACGATAATGCCGTCGTTAGTTTCAAACCCGTCCATCTGAACGAGAAGTTGGTTAAGCGTCTGTTCGCGTTCGTCGTGTCCGCCACCCATGCCCGTACCGCGCTGACGTCCGACAGCGTCGATTTCGTCGATAAATACTATACAGGGCATATTCTTTTTAGCCACGTCGAACAAGTCGCGCACCCTTGACGCCCCCACACCTACGAACATTTCCACAAAGTCAGAACCGCTTATGGAGAAGAAGGGCACGCCCGCCTCGCCCGCAACGGCTTTCGCGAACAGTGTCTTACCCGTTCCGGGAGGCCCTACTAAAAGCACGCCTTTGGGGATCCGCGCACCCAGCGTAGAAAATTTAGCGGGATTTTTAAGGAAATCAACCACTTCCGCAAGTTCCGCCTTTTCTTCTTCCGCACCCGCAACGTCGGAAAAGCGCACCTTGATATTATGGTTTATACGCGCGTTAGTTTTAGCAAAACTCATAGCGCCTTTCGTTCCGCCCTGCGTCTGCATAATCAGAACGAAGAATATTATCGCAATAAGCAGCGAACCGAACAGCGGCAACAGCGAACTCCATATAGACCCCGCGTTCGGATCTGTAAACGATAAGCCTATACTTTTCAGACTTTCTCTATAAAACTTGATTTCGTCATTCGTCCGTCCAAAAGTTGTTGTAAAGTCTAATGTTGCGACTTTATTATTACCGTTTTTAAGAACAACGCTAAAATCAATATCGTAGCCGTCAATAACAACTTCCGCTAAAGTAATTGAATTAAAATCTCTATTGATTTTCTTTATTGCAGCAACTATTTCATTGTCTGCCGATAAGGAATCTAATTCAGCCACCGTAAGCGAACTCTTATCAAGTTCTACCATTTTTTCAATCACATTATTTAAATCAGTAGCCTTAACCTCAACATCCTTATTTGCGCAATTATAAATGGACAAAGCGGCAACGACTAATACTATCGCGCCGAGAATTATCCAAATAAGCCTTGATCTTCTTCCTGCCAAAATTCTTTTCTCCTTATTTAACTATTAAAAACCGTAAGATTTCAGTTTTTGTATAATATTATTATACACTTATTTTTAAAAAAATACAATACATTATATAAACCTTTTAAGAATATTAAATTTCGATTTTTCGGTAGCGCAAACAAATATTCTTTGCGCTAAAACTATTTTTTTATGATTATTTATAAAATCTTTTGGACAAAAATAGTTGTTTTTGTCTCAAATCTCAATCGTTTTGTCCAAAAAAACAGACGGTCGGTTGGTTCAAAATAATTGTTTCACGTGAAACAGCGTTTTTTGTAAATTTTTCATCGGACAAAGAAGTTTTACTGCTTTTTATGTTTTTTCAAGTCTTTTTCCACCGTTAAAACACCTTAAATATTTTATGCGCCAATGCCTATTTTTACAATTATCTGTAAAAATAGGCGATTTTTATAAAAAAATTAAACAAAAAACATTTTTAAAAAACCGCCTGTTCCACGTGAAACATTGTTAAGCCTTCTCTTGTTGTTCTGCGTGGGACTAAAAACAATGGCGTGCTTTAGGGGCAAACGTGATAAAAGCGTGATTTAAAAATTGTCATTTTAACACTGTGAGACAGAATGGGGTAAAATTTTTTGCGGGAAAAATTATTGCTATTCTGCATGAAAGAGTGGTTTTTTGATTAAAAACGGTATTAAAAAAAGAAAAACGGCAATAATCGTTTTGGAGAAAAAGATATGAAGAAATCGGAAATATTTACAATAAATAAAAACACGGAGACCTATTCGTTTAACTCTTTTCACGAGTTTTCCGATCAGTCTATAGGAAACGCCTTGTCCGTATGTAATATTAAAGGTAAAAAGCCGCTGATAGTTTGTATCGGCAGCGATTTGGTGCTGGGGGATAGTCTTGGACCGCTTGTCGGCACTATGCTTGTAAAGAAAAACGCACCCGCGTATATATATGGAACGTTAAATTCGCCTATTACCGCAAAAGAAATATTCTGCGCCAAAACCTATTTAAAAGTTTTGCACCCAGACAGTTTTATGATAGCGATAGACGCAGCCGTCGGCAATAGCGAAGACATAGGGCTTATAAAGGTTTCCGATAAGGGATTAAAGCCCGGACTTGGCGTGGATAAGAATCTGGGGGTGATAGGGGATTGTAGTGTAATAGGTGTAGTCGCGGGGAAATCTCTGCAAAACTATAATTTATTTAACTTAACGAGATTAAATCTGATATATAAAATGGCGGAAAAGATATCAAGCGGCATAGAAAAGTTTTTAACTGCTTTTTTCGCCAAAAACAAAATCACCGCTTAAACTCTGCGATGATTTTTGCAAAAATCCCTATTTAGCGCAAAGAAAATTTCTCTGCGCTATTGTTATTTTTAATATTCCTTAACCGTCTTTATCGCACCGCTTTTTATCGTTATATGGCGGTAGGGTACGCCCTTAAATATCGCACGGGGAACGTTAGTCGCCGTAAATATCGTCTGAATATCCTTTACCGCAGCGATAAGTTTTTGCTGACGGGATTTGTCGAGTTCTGATAGCACGTCGTCTAAAATAAGAACGGGGTATTCGCCGAATCTTATCTTAAAAGTTTCAGCCTCCGCAAGTTTAAGCGATAACGCTATCGTCCTTTGCTGTCCTTGAGAACCGAAAACCCGCGCGTCGTCGCCGTTTAATGTAAACTTTATATCGTCCCTATGCGGACCTATACCCGTAAACCCCAGCCGCAAATCGCGTTCGAAGCCCGTTTTTAAGTCTTCGGACAGCGCGTAGGCTATCTCTTCTTCCGTACCGTAATATCCGCTTTCGGTTTTCATAGCGAGTTTTTCACGCCCATTAGATAAAAGGGCGTGTTTTTCTTCCGCAATAGGGGCAAGTTCCGCTAAAAAAGTATTTCTCGCTTTAATTATCGTTGCCGCGTGCTTACACAGCCCCGCGTCCCACACGGGCAGCGTTTCGCGAATAAGACTTACGTCCCTATCCTTTAACAGATTATTTCTCTGCGCCAGAATTTTATTGTAGTTTTGAAGCGCGCGAAAATACGATTTCGACATCTGCGAAAGGGATATATTCATAAACCTGCGGCGATCTTCAGGGCTTTCCTGCACTAATTTCAGTTCGGCGGGATTAAAGAATACGCTATGGATATTGCCTAAAAGTTCGCTTATTCTTAACACTTCCATACCG
>JAFZYZ010000025.1 GCA_017615975.1 Clostridia bacterium
AAAGGTCTTGGCGGCGGGCTGCCTATCGGCGCGTGCATAATGGGCGAAAAAACGGAAAAGGTTTTAGGCTACGGCGATCACGGTTCTACTTTCGGCGGCAATCCCGTCGCGTGCGCGGGCGCGCTTAATATTTTAGACAGGATAGACGACGGACTTTTACAGGAAGTCGATAAAAAAAGCGAGTATATTTTTAACAGGCTTAAAAACGCCAAGGGCGTGGTTTCGGTAAGCGGCAAAGGGCTTATGATAGGCGTTAAAACTGAAAAGGACGCGAAAGCGGTGGTAAACGAGTGCATAAAGCAAGGCGTGCTGTTTTTAACCGCAAAGGATAAAGTGCGACTTTTACCTGCGCTGAATATTCCGTTTAGCGCGCTTAAAAGGGCGATTGAAGTGTTATGCGCCGTCTGCGCGCAGCCCTTATAGGAGATATGATATGAATTTACAAGGCAGAACTTTTCTTAAACTTTTAGACTATTCGGCGGAAGAGATAGAATATTTAATCGACCTTGCCATAAAATTCAAGGCGGAGAAAAAGCAGGGGATTTCGCACAAGATTTGCGAAGGCAAAAATATCGCGCTTATTTTTGAAAAGACGAGTACCCGTACGCGTTGCGCGTTCGAAGTCGCTGCGGCGGACTTGGGTATGCACCCCGTATATTTAGATCCTAAAAGTTCGCAGATAGGTAAGAAAGAAAGCATAAAAGACACGGCGCGGGTGCTTGGTTCTATGTTCGACGGGATAGAGTACCGCGGGTTCGGACAGGAAATAGTTGAAGAACTTGCCGAGTTTTCAGGCGTACCCGTATGGAACGGGCTGACTAACGAGTTTCACCCCACGCAGATACTCGCGGATTTTATGACGATAAAAGAAATATACGGTTCTTTGAAAAACAAAAAACTCGTGTATATGGGCGACGCAAGGTACAATATGGGCAATTCTTTAATGGTCGGTTGCGCTAAAACGGGCATGCATTTTACCGCCTGCGCGCCGAAGAAGTATTTTCCAAACGCGGCGCTTATCAAAGAGTGCGAAAAAATTGCCGAAAAGACGGGCGCGACGCTTAAATTTTCCGAACAGCCGACAGACGCGGTACGCGGCGCGGATATTATATATACCGACGTGTGGGTGTCTATGGGCGAACCCGACAGCGTGTGGGCGGAACGGATAAAGGATTTAACGCCGTACAGGGTTTCGGCGGAAATTATGCGTGCCGCGGGCGAAAATTGTAAATTTATGCACTGTTTGCCGTCTTTTCACGACCTTAAAACGGAAATCGGTAGAGAGATATTCGATAAGTTCGGCATAGATTGTATGGAAGTGTCGGACGAAGTGTTTGAAAGCGAAAATTCGGTGGTGTTTGCCCAAGCGGAAAACCGCATGCACACCATTAAAGCGGTTATGGCGGCAACGCTTGCAGGGGATAAGTTATGAAAAAAGGCTATCTCGTGTTTTCCGACGGAAGCGTGTTCGAAGGAGAAAAAATCGGCGCGGACGGAGAGAGTATAGGCGAACTCGTCTTTACTACGGGTATGGAAGGCTATCTCGAAACGCTGACCGATCCCAGTTTTAGCGGGCAGATAGTAGTTCAGACCTTTCCGCAAATAGGTAATTACGGCGTTATAAGCGGAGATTTCGAAGGCAAGACGGCGGTAAAAGGATATATCGTTTCGGAACTTTGCGAAAACCCGTCTAATTTCAGAAGCGAGTACGCTTTGGACAAGTTTTTGAAAGATAACGGCATTTGCGGGTTGCAGGGTATAGACACCCGCGCCATAACGCGCAAAATCCGCGAGAGGGGCGTGCTTAATGCGGGGATTTTCGACGAAATACCGAAAGATTTAAGCGAAATTAAAAACTACGCGATAAAGGGCGCGGTTAAAGCCGTTTCGACAATCGAAAAACGTACTTTTTATCCCGCGGGGAAAGTAAAACTAAGGGTTGCGCTTATAGATTACGGCGCAAAAAAGAATATAATAAATTCGCTGTTAAGCCGCGGCGCGGAAGTCGCTGTGTTTCCGTATAATATTAAGGCGGAAGAAATATTCGACTACTCGCCCGACGGGGTAATGCTGTCTAACGGCCCTGGCGATCCGCAGGACAACGCGGAAAGCATTGCGGAACTTAAAAAGATAATAGGAAAAATTCCTACTTTCGGTATATGTTTAGGGCATCAACTTGCCGCGCTTGCCATGGGCGGCGAAACTTATAAGTTGAAGTACGGGCACAGGGGCGCGAACCAGCCAGTCAAGTCTTTAATTGACGGCAGAACTTATATAACCAGCCAAAATCACGGCTACGCGGTAAAAGCCGATTCGGTAAAGGCGGTGGCGGAAGAAATCTTTACAAACGCCAACGATTTAAGTTGCGAAGGGCTGTCATATAATGGCAAGCGCTGTTTTACCGTACAGTTTCATCCCGAAGCGGCGGCAGGTCCGCACGACACGGGGTTTTTGTTCGATAAGTTTTTCGATTTAATGGACGGAAAGGATTATGCCGAAGAATAAGAATATAAAAAAAGTACTCGTAATAGGTTCAGGGCCTATCGTAATAGGGCAGGCGGCGGAATTCGACTACGCAGGCGCGCAGGCGTGCCGCGTGCTTAAAGAAGAAGGGATAAACGTGGTGTTGGTAAATTCCAATCCCGCGACTATAATGACGGATAAGCACCTGGCGGACGAGATATATTTAGAACCGTTGACGGTGGAAACCTTAACCCGAATTATCGAAAAGGAACGCCCCGACGGGCTTTTGGCGGGGCTTGGAGGGCAGACCGGGCTAACCCTTTCCACGGAACTCTATAAAAGCGGCGCGCTGGATAAGTACGGCGTTAAACTTCTGGGTACGGATATAGCGGCTATAGAACGGGCGGAAGACAGAAACCTTTTTAAGGCGCTTATGCAAAAAATCGGACAACCGGTAGTGCCTTCCGGCATAGCGACGGAAGTTTCGGAAGCGCTTAAAGTGGCGGAAGAAATAGGCTATCCGGTAATAACCCGCCCCGCTTATACTCTGGGCGGTTCGGGCGGCGGAATTGCAAACGACGCCGACGAACTTAAAACACTCGCTAAAACGGGGCTTGATATGTCGCCGATAAGGCAGATTCTCGTCGAAAAGTGTATTTCAGGCTGGAAAGAGATAGAGTTCGAGACTATGCGCGACGCTATCGGAAACGTTATAAGCATGTGTTCTATGGAGAACGTAGATCCCGTGGGCGTGCATACGGGAGATTCGATAGTAGTAGCGCCCGCGCTTACGCTTTCGGATAAGGAGTATCAGACTTTACGCAGCGCGGCACTCGATATAATTTCCGCAATCGGCATACAGGGCGGCTGCAACTGTCAGTTCGCGTTAAATCCCGAAAGTTTCGAGTACGCCGTGATAGAAGTAAATCCAAGGGTGTCGCGTTCTTCGGCACTTGCGTCCAAAGCAAGCGGCTATCCTATCGCCAAAATTACGGCGAAAATTGCACTCGGCTACACTCTTGACGAGATAAAAAACGAAATAACGGGCAAGACCTGCGCCTGTTTCGAACCTGCACTCGATTATATCGTAGTCAAGTTCCCTAAATTCCCGTTCGATAAATTTGCGGGTTCATCGCGAACTTTAGGTACGCAGATGAAGGCGACGGGCGAAGTCATGGCAATAGCGCGGAACTTCGAATCGGCGCTGCTTAAAGCCGTTCGCGGCGCGGAAATATCGCTTGACACCTTAAACGCGCCGCCCCTTTTGGATAAACCGTTATCGGAACGGCTAAAAGAACAGAACGACCGCCGTATTTTTACCGTGTTCGAAGCCTTGAAAAAGGGCGTTTCCGTGGATGAGATACACGCTATTACCAAAATCGACGAGTGGTTTTTATACAAGATAAAAAATCTTGCCGATTTTGAAAACCGTATTTCGAAAGATTTTAAAGAAGAAGATTATTATTGCGCTAAAAAACTCGGCTACACTGACGCGGCGATTAAACGGATAACGGGCAAAACGGATTTGCCGAGTATGCTTTTTTCATACAAAACGGTAGATACCTGCGCGGCGGAATTTGCCGCCCAAACGCCTTACTTTTATTCTACGGCGGAAAAGGAGTGTGAGGCGCGCGCCCTTGCCCGTTCGGGTAAGCCCGTTATAATAGTTTTGGGTTCAGGTCCTATCCGTATAGGACAGGGTATAGAATTCGATTACAGTTCGGTTCATTGCGTATGGACGCTACGGAAACTCGGCTACGACGTGGTTATAATAAACAATAACCCCGAAACGGTATCCACCGATTACGACACGGCGGACAGGCTTTATTTTGAACCGTTAACCCCAGAAGACGTTATGAACGTTATAGAAGTGGAAAAGCCCGTGGGCGTAGTCGTCGCTTTCGGCGGGCAGACGGCTATTAAACTTACCAACTACTTAAGCGCGCAGGGTGTTAAGATTTTAGGAACTAGCGCGGAGAGTATAGATTTGGCGGAAGATAGGGAAAAGTTCGATAAACTGTTGGGCGAGTTCAATATCGCCCGCCCCAAAGGCTGCGCGGTTATGACAGAAAAAGAAGCACTTTGCGCCGCGAACACGCTCGGCTATCCCGTGCTGCTGCGCCCCTCTTACGTTATCGGCGGGCAGAATATGTCCATAGTAAAGTCTGATAAAGAAGCGTCTAAATATATGCAAGCCATTTTGGCTCAAGGCATTGAAAACCCCGTACTCGTAGATAAATATATGCCGGGCACGGAACTTGAAGTGGACGTTATTTCCGACGGAGAAACGGTGCTTATTCCGGGGATTATGGAACATATAGAGCGTGCGGGCGTACATAGCGGGGATTCTATCGCCGTGTATCCGCCGTACAATCTTACGGATAAATTTCTTAAAAAGATATGCGACGCGTCCAGCCGTCTTGCTTTGGCACTTAAGACAAAGGGGCTTGTCAATATTCAGTACCTTATTTATCAGGACGAACTTTACGTTATAGAAGTTAATCCGCGGGCTTCGCGTACCGTGCCTTATATAAGCAAGGTAAGCGGTATTCCGCTTGTCGATATCGCGTCGGAAGTTATGCTTGGGCGGAAACTTAAAAGTATGGGTTATGAAGGCGGACTTTTTAAGACGCCGCCCTATTATACCGTTAAAGTGCCCGTGTTTTCCTTTGAAAAGTTAAACGACGCGAATTCCATATTAGGTCCTGAAATGAAATCCACGGGCGAAGTTTTAGGAATCGGCAAAACGCTTTCCGAAGCGCTGTGCAAAGGGCTTACCGCAGCGGGCTTTAAACTTCCGAAAACGGGCGAAGGCGGAATTCTTTTAAGCGTGGAAGAAAGCGACTATCAGGAGGTATTGTCGCTTGCCGAAAAGTTCTACGGGTTAGGTCTTACCGTGTACGCCACCGAAGGTACGGCGAAAGCCGTTTCCGCACTCGGGATAAAGGTGCAGGCTGTTAAGAACGCCACGGAGTCGGACGAGATAAACCGACTGATAGACGGCGGCAAATTAAACTATATAGTATATACGGGTGCGGTCAAAGACGCTACGATGGGCGATTATATCGAACTGCACCGCAGGGCGATGATGAAGTCCGTGCCGTGTTTAACTTCTCTCGACACGGCAAGCGCCTTGGCGGAAATGATAGCAAGCAGGTTCAACGAACGCAATACGGAACTCGTGGATATCTGCGCTATGCGTAAGGAAAAAAGCGTTATAAAATTCGTTAAAATGCAATCCTGCGGCAACGATTATATATTCATAGATAACCGCGGGGGCGAAATAACCTGCGCGGAATCGCTGTGCGTAAATCTCTGCGCCCCGCATTACGGAGTGGGCGGCAACGGGATAGTGCTTATCGAAAATTCCGATATAGCCGACGCGAAGATGCTTTCTTTCAATAAGGACGGAAGTTTAGGCAAAATGGCGGCTAACAATATCCGCTGCGTGGCAAAGTACCTTTACGATAACGGCATAAACCGTTCGGAACGGATGAAAATAGAGTGCGCGGGCAGGGTGTACGAACTTTCCCTTTTTATAAGGGAAAATAAAGTCGGTTCGGTGTCCGTAGATATGGAAAAAGCGGAATTTTCGCCGAAAGCAATTCCTTGCACGGTACGAGAAGATAAAATAATAAATTATCCTTACACCGTTTGTGGAAAGACTTTTAATATAACCTCTCTTTCCGTCGGCAATCCGCATTGCGTAGTGTTTGGCGAAGAAATAGACTTTATAGATTTGAAAAAGTTCGGACAGGCGCTTGAAAACGCGGAAATTTTCCCCGACAAAGCCAACGTGGAATTCGTGCGCGTTGTGGGCGGCAACGATTTGCGCCTTCGCGTGTGGGAAAGGGGCAACGGCGAAACGCTTGCCTGCGGTACGGGCGCGGCGGCAGCCGCCGTAGCGGCGATAGTCAGCGGTTTTTGCGAAAAGGGCAAGGATATTACCGTTCGGCTTGCCGGCGGTAAACTTACCGTAAACTACGACGGCGAACGAGTGGTTTTAACGGGTGAAACGACCGAAGTCTTTAAAGGCGAATTCGAGTATTGACGGTAATTTAATAGTTTAATGAAAATTTTACGCGGCGCATAGGAAAAATTTTTTTCTTTGCGCCGTTTTTTCGTTGACTTTACCGCTTTAGCGTGATAAAATGATAATGTAATAAAGGAGATGAAAATTATGTCCGAATATCATAACGCTTCGATAGACAATTTGTTTAAAGTTATATCGGGGATTACGACTGTAGAAGAGTGCTATGCGTTCTTCGAAGACCTGTGTACCATCAAAGAGATACAGGATATGGCACAACGGCTGGAAACGGCGATTTTATTGAGTAAGGGCGAAAACTATCAGGCGATTTCGCAAAAAGTCGGCGTGTCGAGTGCGACCATAAGCAGGGTAAACCGCTGCTTAAATTACGGAAGCGGCGGGTACAAAGCGGCAATCCGTGAAATTTCTGCCAAGGGTAAATAAGATGAAGATAAACGACGAGTTGCTTTTAGACAGCGAAAAAATAGTATTCGCTTTGCGTTCGCTTTATTCGGGCTACGGGTATAAGCCCTATCGGATGAGCAAATTCGAAGAGTACGACTTGTACGCCGAAAATAAAGAATTTTTGGTGTCCGACAACGTTATAACTTTTACCGATACCGACGGTAAACTTATGGCGCTGAAACCAGACGTCACTCTTTCGATAATAAAGAACGTCAGAAACGGCGAAAAAATCAACAAAGTATATTACAGCGAAAGCGTGTACAGAAAGTCGGGCGGCGAAGGCAGTTTTAAGGAAATAATGCAGACGGGATTAGAGTGTTTCGGAGATATTTCCGATAAAGAAGTAGCCGAAGTTATATTTCTCGCCGCAAAAAGTCTTATTACTTTAAAAGAAAACTGCGTGCTTGACGTTTCGGATATAGGGGTTATAGACGCCGTTATTTCGGAATTTAACCTGACGGACGGGGCTAAAAAGGCGCTTTACGGCGCGATAGGTGAAAAGAACGCGCAGGAAATATCTGCCATCTGCGAACAAAACGGCGTTGCGGAAGACAAGGCGGCGTTTTTAACAGAACTTTTATCCGTCGGCGGGTATGTAAAAACCGCACTTCCCAAACTGTCCGAAACGCTTGAAAGGGCGGGTAAAACTTCGGTTGCTTACGGTTTTATTAACACGCTTAAAGCGCTTGCTTTAACCGAAGCGGCCGATATTATACGCCTCGACTTTTCGGTTATAGGCGACGCAAACTATTATAACGGCACGGTGTTTAAGGGCTTTGTAAGCGGTGCGCCCGAAGCGGTTCTCTCTGGCGGACAGTACGATAAACTTATGCGCAAGTTCGACAAGGGCTTTAAGGCGATAGGTTTTGCCGTTTATATGGACGCTTTGGAACGGGTGAACCTTTCCGGCGGTGCGGAATCGTCCGAAACCGAATACTTAAACATAGCCCTTCCTAAAGGCAGGCTGGGCGAAAAGGTTTACGCGCTGTTTGCCGGCGCAGGGTACGAGTGTCCTGCGGCTATCGGGCAGAACAGGAAACTTATATTTGAAAACGCCGAAAAAAAAGTGCGGTATTTCTGGGTAAAGCCTTCTGACGTCGCTATTTACGTGGAACGCGGCGCGGCGGATATAGGCGTGGCGGGTAAGGATATTCTTTTGGAATACCGCCCGAACGTGTACGAACTATTAGACTTAAAAGCGGGCAAGTGCAAGATGGCGGTCGCGGCGAAAAAGGATTTTTGCGACGACGACAGTAAAACTTTAAGGGTTGCGACCAAGTTCACGCGCATAGCGAAAGAATATTACCTTTCCGAAAAGGGCAGAGATATAGATATAATAAAACTTAACGGTTCGATAGAAATAGCGCCGATATTAGGGCTTTCTGACGTTATCGTCGATATAGTGGAAACGGGCGAAACGCTTAAAGAGAATGACCTTAAAGTAGTGGAAACGATAGTTCCGATAAGCGCGCGGCTTATTGCCAACAAGGCGTCGGCAAAATTCAAAGAAAAAGCGATACGGGGCTTGGCGAACGGCATTGCCGCGGAGATTGATTATGATAAAAATATTGAATTATAACAAGGTTAAGCCGGAAGAGATTTTTGCGCGCCCCGCGGGGATTGCAGGCGTTGCGGATACGGTGTCTGATATAATACAAGCGGTGAAGGACGGCGGCGATAACGCGCTTAAAAAGTTCTGTAAAAAATTCGACGGGGCGGATATGCAATCGCTTGAAGTTTCCGCGCCTGAGATTAACGCCGCGATAAAAAGCGTAGAACCCGAATTTTTACGCGTGTTAAAACAAGCGGCGGCAAATATAAAAAGATTTCACTTAAAGCAAAGGCGTAAAGGGTTTTCCGTCGTTAAAAAAGACGGTACGGTTATAGGGCAGAAGATAACGCCGATAGAAAAGGCGGGCATCTACGTCCCCGGCGGTACGGCGGCGTATCCTTCCACCGTGCTTATGGACGCGATACCGGCAAAAATCGCAGGGGTAAAAGAGATAATAATGACCACCCCGCCCGATAAAAACGGCAATATAAATCCAGCGGTACTCGCCGCGGCTTTTATTGCGGGCGTGGATAGAATATTCAAAGTCGGCGGTGCGCAGGCGATAGCGGCGCTATCTTTCGGTACGGAAAGTATTCCCGCGGTAAATAAGATAGTAGGACCGGGGAACGCCTTCGTTGCCGAAGCGAAAAAGCAGGTGTTCGGCAAGGTTGCGATAGATATGATAGCAGGACCTAGCGAAATTCTGATAGTGGCGGACGGGAAATCCAACCCCAAGTTCGTCGCGGCGGACTTGTTGTCGCAGGCGGAACACGACAAAATGGCAAGCGCGGTGCTTATAACCGATTCTGAAGAACTCGCTTTAAAAGTCAGCGCGGAACTTGAAAGACAGATAGAGTTGTTGCCGCGTAAAAGTATCGCAAGGGTGTCAGTTGACGATAACGGGAAGATAATAATCGCGGACAGTATAGATAAGGCGATAGAAATATCCAACGAGATAGCGCCAGAACACTTGGAACTCTGCGTGGACGCGCCGTTTAAGTATCTTGACAAGGTAAAGAACGCGGGTTCGGTGTTTTTGGGTAGGTTCTGTCCCGAAGCACTGGGCGATTATTTTGCAGGACCTAACCATACGTTGCCGACTTTGGGCACGGCGAAATTTTCAAGCCCGCTTTCCGTGGACGATTTTATAAAGAAAACGCAGTTTACCTATTATACCGAAGAAACGCTTTCAAAGGTTGCGGGGAAAATCGCGTGTTTTGCGGAAAAAGAAGGCTTAACCGCCCACGCGAAAAGCGCGACGGTAAGGAGTGAATAATTTATGAGTAAATTTTCGTCTAAAAGATTAAGCGGTGTAAAGCCCTACGTTGCGGGCGAACAGCCGCAGGATAAAAAGTATATAAAATTAAATACCAACGAGTCGCCCTTTCCGCCGTCGCCGTTTGCGCAGCGGCTTGCGCGGGAAAGCGCGGGGGATATGCTTTTGTATCCCGATCCCGACTATAAATCGCTTACGGAGATTGCGGCGGAAAAGTGGGGCGTAAAGCCGACCGAAATTCTGTTTACAAACGGTTCGGACGAAGCCTTAAACTTTGCGTTTATCGCTTTTTGCGATCAGGATACTCCCGCGGTTTTTGCCGATATAACTTACGGGTTTTATCCCGTGTTTGCGGAAATAAACGGCGTTCCGAAGAAAATAATACCTTTAAAAGACGACTTTACGATAGATATAAAAGACTATTTCGGCGTAAGCGGCACGGTGTTTATCGCAAACCCCAACGCACCGACGGGTATAGCGCTTAAAAAATCCGATATTGAAAAAATCGTAAAAGCAAACCCTGACAATATAGTAGTTATCGACGAGGCGTACGTTGATTTCGGCGCGGAAACTTGCGTTCCGCTGATAAACAAGTACGATAATCTTATTATCACGCAGACTTTTTCCAAATCCCGTTCTTTGGCGGGTGCAAGACTGGGGCTTGCGATTGCAAACGAAAGCCTTATAAACGACTTAAAAACGGTTAAGTTTTCAACTAATCCGTACAATATAAGCCGTATGGCTGCGGCGGCGGGTATAGGCGCTATAGGGGACGAAGAATATTTTAACGCTAACTGTGCGGCTATAATGAAAACGCGCGAAACCTTTACCGACGGCTTAAAAAAATCAGGGTTTACCGTTCTGCCGTCTAAAGCTAACTTCGTGTTTGCAAAAAGCGGAAGTTTAAGCGGCGAAAAACTATATACCGAACTTAAAAAGCGCGGAATACTCGTGCGGCACTTTGATCTTCCGCGTATAAAGGATTTCGTGCGGATAACGATAGGCGATAATAAGGATATGGAAAGGACGCTTTGCGTGATTTCCGATATATTGAAGGTGATAAAATGAGAGTTGCGGAAATAAAAAGAAAAACTGCCGAAACGGATATTTATCTGTACCTTAATTTAGACGGAACGGGTAAAAAAGAGATAGATACGGGCTGCGGGTTTTTAGATCATATGCTTACGCTGTTTTCCGCGCACTCTAAGTTCGACCTTACGGTAAAATGCAAGGGCGACACCGAAGTGGACTATCACCACACGGTAGAAGATATAGGTATCGCGTTGGGTTCTGCATTTAACGCGGCACTCGGCGATAAAAAGGGCATAACGCGCTACGGAGACGCTATTCTCGCTATGGACGAAGCGTTAATTCTCTCCTCGGTGGATTTTTCGGGCAGAACCTATTTAGGCTATTCGCTTAAAATTCCTACTGAAAAGGTGGGCGATTTCGACACCGAACTTACCGAAGAATTCTGGTACGGGTTCGTAAGAAAGGCGGAGTGTTCGCTGCATTTAAGAACGCTTGCGGGCAGTAATTCGCACCACATAATAGAAGGCGCGTTCAAGTCGGCGGCTAAAAGCCTGAAACAGGCGACGGAACTCGACATGCGCTATATAGACGAAATTCCGTCCACCAAAGGGGTGCTTTAATGACGGTTATAGTCGATTACGGCGTTGGCAACTTGTTTTCTCTGCTTTCGTCTTTTGCGGCGATAGGTGAACAGGCGAAAGTTTCTTCGGATAAAGCCGAAATAGAATGCGCGGACAGAATAGTTTTGCCGGGCGTGGGGGCGTTTGCGGACGCGGCTTGTAAACTTGAACAGAGCGGGCTTAAAAACGCGATTTATCGCGCGGTAAAAAAGGGCGTGCCGATTATGGGCGTGTGCCTTGGAATGCAACTTTTATTCGATAAAAGTTATGAATATGGCGAATACGACGGTTTGAAACTTATTTCTGGCGAAATCCGTCCTATATCCGACTATATTCCCAAAGATTTGAAAATCCCGCATATAGGCTGGAACAAACTTAAAATACTTAAAAAGCATTCGCTGTTAAAATATACGACGGACGACGACTTTGCGTATTTCGTGCACTCTTATTGCGCGGTCGGCTGCGGCGACAGTCTGTTAGCGACTACCGAATACGGCGCGGAAATTACCGCCGTCGTTGCGAAAAACAACGTTATGGGCTGTCAGTTTCACCCTGAAAAGAGCGGAAAATCGGGGCTTAAAATACTTAAAGCGTTTTGCGAACTGAAAAGGGGCGACTTATGAAGATATTTCCCGCTATAGATATATACGAAGGCAGCGCCGTCAGGCTTTTTAAGGGCGACTATAACCAAAAAACCGTGTACGGCAACCCCCTTTCGGTGGCGAAAGATTTTTTATCGTGCGGCGCTACGGCAATCCATACGGTAGATTTAGAAGGCGCGTTAAAGGGCGGTACGCCAAACTTCGACGTAATAGCCGAGATAAAAAAGCAGTCCGGACTGTTCGTGGAAGTAGGCGGCGGTATAAGGGATATTGATGCCGTGGAAAAGTATTTTAACGCGGGTATAGACAGGGTTATCCTCGGTACTGCGGCGGTAAAAGATAAGGATTTCTTAAAAAACGCCGTTAAAGCGTACGGCGATAAAATAGCGGTAGGCATAGACGTTAAAGACGGGTTCGTCGCCATAAAGGGCTGGACGGAAAAATCCGAAAGAACGCTTATGGATTTCTTTGCCGAAACGGTGAGTATAGGCGTAAAAACCGTTATTTGTACGGATGTATCAAAAGACGGGGCTATGACCGGCACGAACGCTAAAATGTATAAAGAACTTTCCGAAAAGTTCAATATAAATCTTATAGCGTCGGGCGGTGTGTGTTCTTACGACGATATAAAGACGCTGCGGGCGTTGGAAATTTACGGCGCGATTATAGGTAAAGCCTACTACACGGGCGCGATAGACTTAAAAAAGGCGATAGAGATTGCAAAATGATAACTAAAAGGATAATCCCGTGCCTTGACGTAAAGGACGGCAGGGTGGTAAAAGGAATAAATTTTACGGGGCTTAAAGAAGTATCTTCGCCCGTGGAACTTGCGAAAGTTTACAGCGAAAGCGGCGCGGACGAACTGGTGTTTTACGATATAACGGCGTCTTCCGACGGGCGCAAGATTTTTACCGATATTCTCTCTCAAACGGCGAAGAACGTGTTTATTCCGCTGACCGTGGGCGGGGGAATAAATTCTCTCGACGACTTCGACAGGGTGCTAAAATGCGGTGCGGACAAGGTGAGCGTTAATTCCGGCGCGCTGAAAAATCCCGATTTGATAGAAAAGGCGGCGAAACTTTACGGCAATCAATGCGTGGTGCTTTCCGTCGATATTAAAAGAGTGAACGGCGTTTTTACCGTTTTTTCAAAAGGCGGGCGGGAAAACACGGGGCTTAACGCTATCGAGTGGATAAAGCGGGGCGTTGATAGCGGCGCGGGGGAAATCGTCGTCAATTCCATAGATACCGACGGTGTTAAAAACGGGTTCGATTTATCCTTGCTTAAAGCGGTGTGCGACGCGGTGAAAGTTCCCGTTATAGCGTCGGGCGGCGCGGGAAAAATAAGCGATTTTATAACGCTTTTTCAAACGCTTCCGAAAGTGGACGCGGGGCTTGCGGCTTCGGTGTTCCATTTCGGCGAAATAGAAATAAAAGACTTAAAAATGCAAATGAAAGCAAACGGCATTTGCGTAAGATTATAAGGAGACAATATGTTGGATATCAAAACGCTTAAATTCGATAAAGACGGGCTTATTCCCGCAATAGTGGTGGATAACGTTTCCAAAAAGGTGTTAACCCTTGCCTATATGAACGAAGAAAGTCTTAAAAAGACTATGGAAAAGGGTTTGACCTGTTTTTGGAGTAGGTCGAGAAAAGAACTATGGACGAAAGGTGAAACCAGCGGCAACTATCAGCACGTCGTATCTATTACGGCCGACTGTGATAGGGACGCGCTCGTCGTACTGGTAGAAAAAGACGGGCCCGCCTGCCACTTGGGGACAGATTCCTGCTTTAACGATAAAGTTTTTGAAAGCGAAGATTTGAAAGAGTTTTCCTACGAGAGTTTAATGGAACTGATCAGGGGCAGAAAGACGGATAAAAAAGAAGGTTCTTACACCACTTATCTTTTTGAAAAGGGCAGGGATAAAATCCTTAAGAAAGTGGGTGAAGAGAGTACCGAAGTTATAATAGCGGGAAAAGCGGACGATAAAAAGGAAACGGTTTACGAGATAGCGGATTTAGCCTATCACGTTATGGTGCTTATGATAGATATGGGAATATCGCTTGAAGATATATTCCGGGAACTGTCGAAACGGCACGTTATAGATAAGAAAGTAAAACAGGAAAAAATGGTATGAGAACGCTTTGCGATTATCACGTTCACACGGTTTTCAGCGACGGTAAAAACACGCCTGAAGAAACGGTTAAAGCGGCGATAGAAAAGGGGGTTAAAGAGTTGGGGTTTTCCGACCACTCTTATACTTTTTTTGACGAAAGTGATTGTATAAAGCGGGAAAAAATCGCCGACTATAAGCGTGAAATCGCAAGGTTAAAGGAAAAATATAAAGGCGTAATAAAAATTCTCTGCGGTATAGAACAGGACTATTATTCGGCGGAAAGTGCCGCAGGGTACGATTACGCGATAGGGTCTGTGCATTATATAAAAGCGGGCGAAGAGTATCTGCCGATAGACGAAAGCGAAAAAGAGTTTATGGCGATTGCGGAAAATTATTTCGGCGGCGACTATTACGCGTTTGCGGGCGAGTATTTTAACACGGTGGCTGGCTTTTCGGAAAGGTGCGATATAGGTGTAATAGGGCATTTCGATCTGATTTCGAAATTTAACGGAAACGGTAAATTTTTCGACGAACACGATAAGCGTTATATAAAATCGTGGAAAGCCGCGGCGGATAAACTTATCGCGGCGGGAAAAAAGTTCGAAATAAACACGGGCGCGATTTCAAGGGGGTATAAGGGGCAGCCGTACCCCGCGGACGCTATAAGAGAATATATAAAGAGTAAAGGCGGCAAGTTTACTTTCGGTAGCGACAGCCACTCGGCGGATAATATATGTTTCGGCTTTACGGATTACTACGTAAATAATGATTAAAACTCGGCGCGAGATTCTCGCGCCGAGTTTTTCTTAAAGGGTGTCATAAACGGATGGAAACGGCATATATTGAAGTAGAACCATTAAAGGAGGAAGAAAATGTCGTTTTTCTGTAATTTTCAATCGGACAAATGTCCGGGGCAAATCACGGGCAATCCGCTGAACGGCTTATGTGAAAAAGTTTGTATCGAAGTGAAAAAGGTATTCGACGCCTGTATGCAACAGAGTCAATTAAACGGCGTAGTTTTAAATATTACCGGTTTAACTCCCGCAAGTCCTACATATCCCTTGACTTTCGTGTCGGCAAAAAGTACGGCAAGTAAAGGCACTATCAGCAATCTTTTAGTAGAACCTTTGCCAGAACGCGAAAACGCGGCGCGGGTAAAAGCGGATATAACCATACCCGTTTCGGTAGCGTATACCGACGCTAACGGTGTGGAAGGGGTAGCGACGTCTTCGTTAACAATAACCAAAGACGTTATACTTAATATTCCCGCGGCGTCCATTATGCCTTACGACGTGGAAGCGGTGGTATCGTTTATATCAACGCAGGGAACTTATACGGGCGAAAACCAGTTCACCGTGGACTGCTGCACTTCGATAATCTTAAAGATAGTTATGGAAGTAGAACTTTTAGTGCCGTCTTACGGCTACGCGCAGATACCGCCCTGTCAGGAATATACGCAGGAGGTTTGCGCAGGGTTCTTCGAATTGCCGATGTATCCGAATTAAAGTTAGCGGATATTATAAAGAAAACGGGACAGTTTTGCCCCGTTTTTTATTTTTAAATGGCGGAATTATTATCATTTATTTGCAATAAAGCGTTAAAAAGAGTATAATAATACCTGATGAAAATTTACGCAATAAGCGACCTGCATATTTCCACGAATACCGATAAGCCTATGGACGTGTTCGGTGGGAACTGGGTAGGGTATCTCGATAAAATCAAAGCCGACTGGCAGGCAAAAGTTTCCGCGGAAGATATTGTTCTTATTGCGGGCGATATCAGTTGGGCTATGAATATAGAAGACGCGAAAGAAGACCTTGACTTTTTCAAAGATTTAAACGGCAGAAAGGTTTTCATTAAAGGCAACCACGATTTTTGGTGGAGCGGGATAGGAAAGGTAAGGGATATTATGCCTGAAAACTGTTTCGCCCTGCAAAACGACAGCGTGAGATTTGACGGCGTTGTGATATGCGGTTCGCGCGGGTGGGCAGTCCCCGGAAGTCCCGATTTCGACGAAAAGGACGGAAAAATTTATTTGCGTGAGACCGAACGGTTCAGGCTGTCCCTTAAATCGGCGGAAAAACTTATGCAGGGCGGCGATAAACTTATCGCGCTTATACATTATCCGCCATTTAACGTAAAGAGAGAGAGTTCGGCGTTTACCGATATTTTCGAAGAATATAAAGTCCACTCGGTAATTTACGGGCATTTGCACGGTAAAAACGTGCGCGCGGACAAGTTGGTGATTAAAAACGGGGTGAGATATTATCTTACTTCGTGCGATATGGTAGATAACAAACTTACGGAGATTGAATTATGACAGACGATACGGTGCAAAAGCAAAGCAAGGTGAAAAATTATTTTAAAACCTTACCTAAACGCTATTTTATAACGGCGTTTTCGGGTATGGCGCAAGGGCTTTTCGTAACCCTTATAGCGGGTACGATTTTAGCGACTTTCGCCGAATATATAATAGGTACAGACAATTATTTAGGCAGCACGTTTTTATATGTTGCAAATATCGCTAAATCGCTTATGGGTGCGGGGATAGGCGTAGGCATAGCGTACGCGCTTAAAAAGAATAAACTGCTTATATTTGCCGCGGCGGTGGCGGGTATGATAGGCGCGTTTGCGGACAGATTGCTTTTCGGTTCTTTTATGGCGCCGATGTTTCCGAAAATAACCGCGCCGTTTACCGCGCTTGCCTTGGGTGTTCCCGGCAATCCCATCGGTGCGTACGTCGTTGCAATGCTTTGCGTAGAAATCGCGGAACTTTATGCCGGCAAGACCAAACTGGATATTATTTTAATTCCGCTTGGCGTATTATTATTGTCTTTCGTGGGAATTTTTCTTGCCGCGCCGTTTATATGGCTTGTCAACGAACTCGGACTGCTTATAGCAAAGGCTACTGAAATTATGCCTTTCTTTATGGGAATAATTATCGCCGTGGTTATGGGTGTACTGCTGACTATGCCGACTTCGTCCGCGGCTATCTGGATATCGGTTGCAAAAGAAGTTATAGAGGGTGGCGGCGATAACGCCGAATATATGTTTATCGCGGGCGGCGCTGCTGTCGTCGGTTGTTCCTGCCATATGATAGGCTTTGCCGTTGCAAGTTTCAGGGAAAATAAGTGGAGCGGGCTTGTTGCGCAGGGGCTAGGCACTTCTATGTTGCAGATACCGAATATTATGAAAAAACCGATTATAATGCTGCCTATGATAATTTCAAGTGCTATTTTAGGGCCGCTTTCCACTTGTGTCTTTATGCTGCGTTGCGGCTATAACGGCGGTGGTATGGGCACTAGCGGCTTCGTCGGTATTATAGACCTTTTGACGAACACTTCGGGCGCAATCGGTATAATAGGGATATTTCTGCTTAATATTATTCTGCCTGCGGTGCTTACTCTTTTATTTTCCGAACTGTTCAGAAAGAAGGGCTGGATAAAGTTAGGGGATATGAAACTGCCCGAATAAATTTAATACGATAACAAAATCAAAACGGCGCAAACGCGCCGTTTTTTGTTTTTCAGTCCTATTTTAAGAATTTTCGGCATACTTATTAGAAAAAGGGGTAATTATGGAAAATCAGTTGAATGCGGACAGAATAGAGATCGTAGGCAGAAAGCGGCTCGCTATGAACGGTGTGGAAACGGTGGACGGCTTTTCCGAACAGCAACTTCGGCTTACCGTTTCGGGCGTGAAGGTAAAAATCACGGGCGAAAAAATCAAGATAACGGCTTTCAACAAGGCGACGGGAACTTTAACGGCGGACGGGGTGTTCGGCGAGATAAAATACAACGCCGCAAAAACGCCGTTTATGAAACGGATATTTAAGTAAATGTTCGTCGCTAAAAATCAGATATTCGTGTTTATCGCCTGCGTTGCGATAGGCGGGGCGGGCGGATTGTTTTTCAGCCTTTCTTCCGCTGTAAAATTTTTTATAAAAAACAGGGTATGTAAAGTAATTCCCGACGTTATCGCGTTCGGGGCGTTTTCCGCGCTGTACGTTATATCGTCTTATTTACTTGCCTTTCCGTCTTTCCGCGTATATATGGCGGCGGGGGCGCTGTTGGGAATTACGGCTTATATGAAAAGTTTTCATAATATACTTGCTTTCCGCGCGGAAAAATTATATAATATAACCGTAAGGAAATTTATAGCACGCAAAAGAAATTCAAAAGCGAGTGTAAATGAAGATGTCGGAAGAAATAAAAGAAGAAAACGGCTTGGAAAACGTGGCGAATGCAAACGAAGAAATCGAGTTCGACGCGCAATTTAAAAGAAAGGTAATCGCCTTTACCGTGGGTGCGGTTGTCTTGCTTGCACTTCTCTTGATTTTAATGTGTTATCAACTCGTAAAAATAGGCGTTGAAAACAGTCGTAAGGCGGAACTGACCGCCGCGATAGCGGAAGTGGACGCGGCACTCGAAAACGGCGAAACGACCATTGAAATAATGCAGAAAAAATGGTGGATAGTTCAGCGTGCAAGGGAACTCGGCTACGAGTATCCGGGAGATTTTTAATCAAGGCGTGTTTACTTTACGACTATTCTGAATGAGATACGGTGTAATAGACGTGGGTTCTAATTCCGTGCGGCTTATGATAAGCGAGAACGGTAAAACCCTTAAAAAACTTATAGCGACGACACGGCTTGCCGAAGGTAAAGAAGACGGTTTCCTTTGCGAGAAATCGTCTTTGCGCACTTTAAAGGCTATTAAAGAATACGCCGAAACCGCGCGGGAATATGGGGCGGATGAGATTTTTGCGTTTGCAACCGCAGCGGTAAGGAATTCCGTAAACGGTGCGGATTTTGCGTCAAAAGCCAAAGAAATAAGCGGTGTAAAATTAGACGTTGTTTCCGGCGAAACGGAGGCGGCGTTAGGTCTTTACGGCGCGCTTAAAGGGAAAGACGGCGCGGTGCTTGACATAGGCGGCGGAAGTACCGAGATAGGCGTGGTAAAAGACGGCAAACTTGTTTATTCTAAAAGCCTGCCCGTCGGTGCGGTGGTTCTTACGCAGCGGTTCGGGCAAGACTGCCGAAAGATGACCGAATATCTGAAAGCCGTAGTTAAAGAGTACGGGGCAATTCCGCCCGCTGATTTTTACTGTATAGGGGGAACTTGTACGACGCTTGCCGCCGTGGCCCAAAAACTTACCGTTTACGCCCCTGAAAAGGTAGACGGGTATAAACTTACCGCTGGTGAAATCGCGCGGCTTTTCGGAGATATTGCGGCGCTTACGGTAGAAGAAAGAAAGAGTGTTGCGGGTATTCAGAAAGAGAGGGCGGATATAATACACGCAGGGGCGGCGATATTTAACGCCGTGGCGGAATACGTCGGCGTTCCGTACTTTACGGTAAGCGAAAGCGACAATCTTGAAGGCTACCTGAAATATATAACGGAGAAAAAATGAGCAGAAGAATAAATTTTATAAACAATGCGGCGTCTATGCTGCTTACGGTCGCGGGGCTTATAGCGGTCGTGCTTATTGCGAACGGGAATTTTACCGCGTCTATGGGTACGGTTTTAGCGACTTTTGCCGCGGGTGCGGTGATTGCGGGGCTTGTTTGTACCCTTTTTCACGAACTCGGGCATTTAATAGCGGGTAAAATAAATGGGTTTGCGTTTTTATCTATGACCGTTTGGTTTTTCAAATGGAGTAGAGAAAGGGGCAAAATTGTATTCGATTTCGTTATGATGGGCGACGAAGCGGGTTATACGGAGATGGTGCCGAAAAGTACCGAAAACCTTGCCGAAAGGCTAAAAAAGACTACGCTTGGCGGGCTTATCGCAGCGGCAATTCCTATGCTTGTCGGGTTAATTCCCTTATTTTTGGCGGCTAAACTTTCGCTGTTCGGGTTTGCCGTGTGGGCAATGTGTTTACCTATCGGCGTGTATATGTTTTTCGGGGACGCTTTGCCTATGACTTCCGCAGGCGCGGGGAACGACGGTAAGGTTTTACTCGGAATAAAGAAGATGGATGACGATACGAAAGTTATTTTAGGTATGCTTGCCGTTCAGACTGAACTATATAACGGCAAAACTCCTGCGGAAATTGACGAAAAGTATTATTTCGATTTGCCGCAACTACCTGAAGACGATTTAAACTTCGCAATGCTGTTATCGGCAAGATATTGCTACTATTTGGATAAAAAGGATTACGAAAACGCCAAGAAAACGACGGACAGACTTCTTTCTGTTGCCGACTATCTGCCGAAAGGTTATTTAAACGCCGTAAAAACCGACGCTTTATACAACGCCTGCACCTTCGATAGGAACGAAGAAACGGCGGACGATTTGACCGCGGAACTTGAAAAGTATCTTAACAAGCGCAACGGTTCGGCGGAGATCCGTGCGAAAACGGCTTATTTGCTGTATATAAAGCAAGAAAGGGATGCGCTTGATATCTTTTACAAGAAAGGCGTAATAGAAGCGAATAAGTGCAATTTACGCGGTTTAGGCTTGTTTGAAAGAAAGTTGCTTGAAGAAATGAAAAAGGATTTTTAACTTTTAATAATAAAATTAACCGCCCGAGGCGCAAGATCTTGCGCCTCGGGCGGTTTTTTCGGCTTAAAACGCGCTTAAATCATATAATCGAGAGTGGAATAGCAGTAGGGGCAGATGTTTTGCGTTCCGTTAGCACAGGCGGGGCAGATGTTTGCACCGCAGTTGGGGCAAGTCATCATATATCCTTCTACGTGTTTTTTACAGTTTTTACATTCCGTCATAATAGTTCTCCGTTGATTTTATAAAGACAGTGTTTGCCGATTTTCGGTTTTTATGCGCGTAAAGACGGGTGGACTGCCTGTTTTGTACGGAATTTTATTAAAACGCATTATTTATTTTAAATATATAGTTGTAAATATATTAAATATATGTTATACTTATTAAGTAAAAAATATTTAGGACGCAGGTGAATTATGGAAGATAACGCTGTATCACGTTCGAACTACGGTGAAAGCCAGATTCAGGTATTAGAAGGGCTTGATCCCGTGCGTAAAAGACCGGGTATGTATATCGGTTCTACGGACGCAAGGGGGCTTCATCATCTTGTACAGGAAATAGTCGATAACTCTATCGACGAAGCGCTTTCCGGCTTTTGCGATACCATTACGGTACAGATAAACGGGGATGGTTCTTGTACGGTAAAAGACAACGGCAGGGGAATTCCTACCGATATTCACCATACCGAAAAGGTTTCCGCGGTGGAAGTCTTTTTGACTAAACTGCACGCGGGCGGAAAATTCGGCGGCGGCGGATATAAAATCTCCGGCGGACTTCACGGCGTAGGTCTTTCGGTCGTCAACGCGCTGTCTTCTTGGCTTACGGTAGAAGTTTATCAGAAAGGCAAGAAGTTCCGTCAGGAATATAGGCGCGGTATTCCGCAGGACAGGCTTGCGGTAGTCGGCGACGCGGACTTTACGGGCACTTGGGTTACCTTTATGCCCGATCCCGAAATATTTGAAACGACCGATTTTAATTACGACACTATAAAAACCCGTCTGCGCGAACTCGCGTATCTTAACAAAGGGCTTACTATAAAACTTGCAGATATGCGTGCGGAGAGAGAGCACGAAGACACTTTTTATTACGAAGGCGGTATTGCGCATTTCGTTGAAGATTTAAGCCGCAACAAGGGCGCTATCTTTGAAAAACCCGTCTATTTCGACGTGTTTTACGGCGATACCGAAGTGGAAATCGCAATGCAGTACACCGACACTTATAACGAGACGGTTTACGCCTTTGCTAACAATATAAACACCGAAGAGGGCGGAACGCACTTAGAAGGCTTTAAGAACGCGCTTACGCGTATTATAAACGAGGCCGGTAAAAAGATAAACGCCTTTAAGGGGGACGAAAAGGTTTCTTCCGAAGATACGAGAGAAGGTCTTGTCGCCGTCGTGTCGGTAAAACTCACCGATCCGCAGTTCGAGGGGCAGACGAAAACCAAACTCGGCAATTCCGAGATGCGTAATTTCGTCGTAAAAGCAATGAACGAGCATTTCGGCGCGTTTTTGGAAGAAAACCCCGCGAAAGCGAGAGAAATACTGTTAAAATGCTTAACCGCACAGCGGGCGAGAGAGGCGGCGAGACTTGCGCGCGAAAGCACGAGAAGAAAGGGCGCGTTGGAATCTACCACTCTCCCCGGAAAACTTGCCGACTGTTCGGATAAAAACCCCAAATTCTGCGAAATATTCCTTGTCGAAGGGGATTCCGCAGGTGGCAGCGCGAAATCGGGCAGGGACAGGCGTTTTCAAGCGATATTGCCACTGCGCGGTAAGATACTCAACGTGGAAAAGGCAAGGCTTAACCACGTTTTGGAAAACGAAGAAATAAAGAGTATGATAACGGCTTTCGGCGGTGGGATACAGGACGATTTCGACGAAAGTAAACTGCGCTACGACAGAATAATATGTATGACCGACGCGGACGTGGACGGCAGCCATATAAGAATTCTGCTTTTGACCTTCTTTTTCCGCTTTATGCGTCCGCTTGTCGAACACGGGCACGTCTATATTGCCCAGCCGCCGCTTTATAAAGCGACTAAAAACAAAGTTGACAAATACCTGTATTCTGATAAAGAATTGCAGGAATATCTTGCGGAAGTGGGCAAGTGCGACGTGCAACGCTATAAAGGTCTCGGCGAAATGGATCCCGAACAACTGTGGGAAACGACTATGAACCCCGAAACGCGTACTATGCTTAAAGTTTCGATGGAAGACGCGGTGGAGGCGAACGACACTTTCAACAGGCTTATGGGCGGCGATCCCGAACTTCGCAGAGAGTTTATCGAACAGAACGCCAAACTCGTAAAAGACCTTGACATTTAAAGGAGAAACGCGAAATGATCAGAAAAGAAAACAGCGCGGAACTTACCGCCGAATTTCAATCGACGCTTGAAAAAACCAAACTCATTAACGTAGAAGTTGACGAAGAAGTAAAAAAATCTTTTATCGCATACGCTATGGCAGTCAACGTTTCGCGTGCTATTCCCGACGTAAGGGACGGGTTAAAGCCCGTTCACAGGCGTATTCTTTACGCAATGCACGAAGCGGGTTTAACCAGTGATAAAGCGTATAGGAAGTGCGCTAAAATCGTCGGCGACGTTTTGGGAAAATATCACCCGCACGGCGACAGTTCGGTTTACGACGCACTTGTTCGTTTGGCGCAGGACTTTTCCATAAATTTCCCGCTTGTCGACGGACACGGGAACTTCGGTTCGGTGGACGGCGATCCGGCGGCTGCTTACAGGTATACCGAAGCAAGGCTTTCGCGCCTTTCGGATGAAATGCTGAAAGAAATCGACAAAGACACGGTGGATTTCTACCCGAACTTTGACGATACCGAAATGCAGCCGGTAGTTTTGCCGTCGCGCTTTCCGAACATTTTAGTCAACGGTTCTGACGGTATAGCCGTCGGTATGGCGACGAATATTCCGCCGCATAACCTTGCGGAGTGTTTGAACGCCTGTATCGCAATTATCGATAATCCCGATATTACCGTTGAAGAACTTATGGAATATATTCCCGCGCCCGATTATCCTACGGGCGGCGTTTTAATGGGCAGAACGGGCATTAAACAGGCTTACGCTACGGGCAGGGGCGGTTTCGTTCTCCGCGCTAAAACCGAAATAGAAGAGTTCAATAACGGCACGAGAGAAAGAATAGTAGTATCGGAACTTCCGTATCAGGTAAATAAAGCCGTGCTTATCAAAACCATAGCCGATATGGTTAAGGATAAGAGAATAGAGGGCATAAGCGACATTAAGGACGAATCAGACAGGCACGGTATGCGTATGGTTATAGACCTTAAAAAGGACGCTAACGCGCAAGTCGTTTTAAATACCTTGTTTAAGCACACGAATTTGCAGGTAAAGGACGGTATAATCCTTTTGGCACTCGTGGACGGCGAACCGAAAGTGTTAGGGCTTAAAGAGATATTACAGCACTATATCGCGCACCAGAAAGAAGTTATCGTAAGAAGAACCAAATACGACTTGGCGAAGACCGAAGAGCGCGAACACATAGTAAAAGGCTTGGTTATCGCACTCAATAATATCGACAGGGTTATAGAGATAATCAAAAAATCTGCGGACAAGAATTCCGCGGCGGAAGCGCTTATAAAAGAATTCGACCTTTCCGATAAGCAGGCTAACGCGATACTTGAAATGAGATTGCAGCGGCTTACCAGTATGGAAGTGGAGAAACTCAAAGAAGAACTTGAATTGCTGGATAAGACAATCGCCGACTTAAAGGACATACTTGCCAACGAGTGGCGCGTGAACGCGATAGTAAAAGGCGATATGGAAGAAATAAAAGCAAAATATCCTTCGCCGAGAAAGACCGAACTTTCATACGATTACGGCGATATAGATATTGCCGATATGATACCCGTGGAAGACGTGGTCGTAAGCCTTACGCATTTCGGCTACGTTAAGCGCGTTCCCGTGTCCGAATACAGAACCCAACGCCGCGGCGGCAGGGGCATTACTGCGCATAAGCCAAAAGAAGAAGATTTCGTGGAGAATATGTTTATAACTTCTACCCACGACGATATACTGTTCTTTACCGATAAGGGTAGAGTGTACAGTCTTAAATGTTTCTTTATTCCGGAAGCGCAAAGAACGGCGCGCGGCAGGGCAATAGTAAATCTGTTGCAACTGACCGACGGCGAAAAAGTGTGCGCTATGCTGCCGCTTAAAAAGGACGCGTCGGGGTATATAGTTATGGCAACCCGCAGCGGGCTTATTAAAAAGACCGCTCTTTCCGAGTACGCTAATATTCGTAAAGTCGGAAAAATCGCCATAAATATCCGTGAAGACGACGATTTAATTTCGGTTGGACTGACTTGCGGCAACGACGAAATAATTATGGCATCCGAAGAAGGTAAGTGCATAAGGTTTAACGAAAACGACGTCCGTGCGACGGGTAGGGACACTATGGGCGTACGCGGTATGGATATAGCGGAAGACGATAAACTCGTCGATATGTCCGTTATAAAGCCCGATTGCGAAGTTATAACTATGACGGAAAAGGGCTACGGTAAGCGTTCGGATATAGAAGATTACCGCTTGCAGTCAAGGGGCGGCAAAGGTATCAAAGCGGGCGTATTTACAGAAAAGACGGGCAAACTCGTAAGCCTTAAACTGGTCTCGGAAGATGAGGATTTAATGATAATATCCGAAAATGGCACGATAATCAAAGTCGCGTCCGCGGATATAAGTAAAATCGGCAGGGCAACGCAGGGCGTTAAAGTGATGAGAATTGAAGATAGCCGCGTTTCCCGCCTTGCAATAACTCCGAAATCCGAAGAAGACGAAGAGACGGAAGAAACTGAAACACCTATTGAATAATGTAAAAAAACAAAAAGGAAACGGTTGACAAAATTTTGTCAACCGTTTTTTTAATCGTCGTGCTCCGACGATGGAGCTGGACGGAGTCGCAAGGCGCGAATAGCGACGGAATAGCGATTGTTGCCGCTTGCGGTCAATCGCGTCCATATTTCGTTGGGCGGTTAGCAGCGATTAAAATACCCCTTTTTCTGAAACGAAAAAGG
>JAFZYZ010000003.1 GCA_017615975.1 Clostridia bacterium
CGGGAGTCGCGGGCGTAGAACTCGTAACGGTTTTCTTTCTCGCTTTCTGCTATGTGATAGGCGTTAAAGCGGGCGTTACGGTTGCCGTTTGTTTTTCTACGATACGCTGTTTTCTGTTCGGGTTTTATCCGTCGGTTATTATTCTTTATCTCGTGTATTATACGGGATTTGCGTTGTTTTTCGGATTTTTAGGAAATAACTTAAACCGCAATACTACACTTTTAACCTTGTTATGGGTGGTAATTTTATCGACGACGTTCACAGCGACATTTACTTTACTCGACGACGTTATAACCCCGCTTTTCTACGGATTTGGCGAAAACGCCGCTAAAGCGTATTTTTATTCGTCGTTGCCGTTTATGTTGTCGCAATGCATTTGCGTGGCGATTTCCGTAAGCCTTTTATTTGTTCCAATCTGCAGGGTGCTGTCTTTTGCTCTTGATAAAAATAAATAGCATAACAAAAAGCGGTTTAAGGTAACCATGATAAAAAGTTTAAGCGGCGGTTTGCCTTTAACCGATAGAACGACACAGCGGGGAGCGAATAAGTTTCGTTCCCCGCTTTTCTATATATTTTACTTTTTTAAGTATATGATAAAGGCGAATCCGTCTCCTAATGGAAACGGGTTCGCCTTTATACTGTCTGGTGACCCCAACGGGATTCGAACCCATGATACCACCGTGAAAGGGTGGTGTCTTAACCGCTTGACCATGGGGCCACGTCGTCGCTCTGCCACTTTGTCCGAAACAATCTATCGATTGTTTCTTGACCTGTTGGCAGGCTCCTCCTTTATCCCAAAAAATCTTGCTACGCAATCTTTTTCGGGAACCCTTGCTTTAATTGCCTGTTTTGCCGTTGGCGGGTTTTGGTAGCGGCGGGTGGATTCGAACCGCCGACCTGCCGGGTATGAACCGGCCGCTCTAACCATCTAAGCTACGCCGCCATATACGTTCCGCCAAAACGCACTTAAAGCAACTAAATGCTTTTGTATTATATCCAAAATCTCGAATAAAGTCAATTTATTTTTACCTTTTTACGCAAATTTTTCAAAAAAAATTATTTTTATTAAAATCTTTACCGGAAAATAAAAAGTATCCCTTTCTTTTTCGGGTTAAATATGTTATCATAATACAAAAGAAATGCGAATAAGGAGAAAATATTATGGGTAAATATTCGGGAACGCAGACGGAAAAGAATTTGCAAGCCGCTTTTGCGGGCGAATCGCAGGCGAGAAATAAATATACTTATTTTGCTTCCAAAGCGAAAAAAGAAGGCTACGAGCAGATAGCGGATATATTCTTAAAGACCGCGGATAACGAAAAAGAACACGCTAAAATGTGGTTTAAAGAACTTGCCGGTATAGGCGACACGGCACAAAATCTTGCAGCGGCGGCGAACGGCGAAAACTTTGAGTGGACGGATATGTATAAAGAGTTTGCGGAAACCGCTGAAAAAGAAGGTTTCCCCGAACTTGCGGCAAAATTCCGCGGCGTTGCGCTGATCGAAAAACGCCACGAAGAACGCTACCGCGCACTCTTAAAGAACGTGCAAACGGCGGCGGTGTTCGCTAAATCTTCAGTTAAGGTTTGGGAGTGCCGCAACTGCGGACATATCGTCGTAGGCGAAAAAGCCCCCGAAGAGTGCCCCGTATGCGCGCACCCGCAGGCATATTTTGAAATAACCGCGGAAAATTATTGATTAAATTTTATTAAGTATTTTTTCAAAAATCTTTTTTAATCCCCGTGTTTTTGGTTGACACGGGGATTTTTATCTGCTATAATACTATCAACCTACCAGACAAGTAGGTTAAACAAAACAGAGAAAAGGAAACAGGGCAGGAAATAAGGCTATGGCGATAATTTGGGTAGAGATTTTGCGGGAAAATTTTCGTTTCGGGCGAATGCGAAAGAGCGTTTCGGAATTAAAACGGTAGTAAAACACATAAAAAGATAAAAAACATTTATAAAAAGGAGATAATTATGTCAAAATATAAATTCGAAACGTTGCAAGTTCACGCAGGGCAGGAAACGGCAGACCCCACGACGGATTCGCGCGCAGTACCTATCTACGCTACGACTTCTTACGTGTTTAAAGATTCGGCGCAGGCGGCGGCGAGATTCGGGCTAACGGAAGGCGGGAACATTTACACGCGGCTTATGAACCCGACGAGCGACGTGTTTGAAAAGCGCATAGCGGCGTTAGAAGGCGGCGTGGGTGCGCTTGCGACCGCTTCTGGGCAAGCGGCGATAACTTATTCGATACAGAACATAGCGACGGCGGGCGATCATATAGTAGCGTCTTCCAACGTGTACGGCGGAACTTTCAATCTTTTGTCGCACACATTAAAAGAACAGGGGCTTACGACTACTTTCGTCGATCCGAGTAGCCCTGAAAATTTTGCAAAGGCGATTAAGCCCAACACCAAACTTATATTTGCGGAAACTTTGGGCAATCCGAATTCGGATATTCTCGATATAGAAGGGGTGGCGAAAGTCGCGCACGATAACGGTATACCGCTTATAGTGGATAACACTTTCGCAACGCCGTACTGCTTGCGCCCGATAGAGCGTGGTGCGGATATAGTAGTTCACTCGGCGACGAAATTTATCGGCGGGCACGGCACGGTGATGGGCGGCGTAGTCGTTGACGGCGGAAAGTTCGACTGGGCGCAAAATGACAAATTCCCCGTGCTTTCAAAACCTAATCCGTCTTATCACGGGGTAGTGTTTACCAAAGCGTGCGGAAACCTTGCGTACATACTTAAACTCCGCACGACTTTAATGAGAGATCAGGGCGCGGCGATTTCGCCTTTCAACTCGTTCTTACTTTTGCAGGGGCTTGAAACGCTGTCTTTAAGGGTGGAACGGCACGTCGAAAACGCCTTAAAAGTCGTGGAATTTCTTAAAAATCACCCGCAGGTGGACAGGGTAAATCACCCGTCGGTAGCAAGTGGCAGACAAAAGGAACTTTACGATAAATACTTTCCGCAGGGCGCAGCGCCGATATTCACTTTCGATATAAAGGGCGGCGAAGAAAAGGCGAAAAAGTTTACCGAAAGTCTTAAAGTGTTTTCTCTTCTCGCTAACGTTGCGGACGTGAAGTCGCTGGTAATTCACCCGGCGTCCACCACGCACTCGCAACTGTCCGTCGAAGAACTGCTTAAAGCGGGGATAAGACCGACGACGGTAAGGCTTTCCATCGGCACGGAACATATAGACGACATAATCGCAGACCTTGAACAAGGCTTTGCGGCGGTAAAATAAGTAAACTCTATTTAAAATGCTGTATGAAGATTCTTCGTACAGCATTTAGATTTTATTGACTGAAAAAAGGAGTAAAACATATAAGTAAAAAAGGACGTCATTGCGACGAAGTCGCGATATCACTATGCCGATAAGTATAATATCACTTGCGGCAAAGGCGCGGGCAGTACGTTTAACTCGGTCGCGACATCGTTAAATGTTTAAAATTTTATAAAAAAGATTGCAAAAAGGTTAAGTATTTGCTATTATATTTATAAAATCATCTAATGAATATTTTTATTTGATTTCAAAATTTAAACGGTAAGGGGTGCTTATGAAAAAGATATTATCCGCTGTGTTGGCATTATTAATTGCGGCGGGGTTTTTGGTCTCTTGCAACAGTGTTCAAAGTGGACAAGACGCTCAAATTGAGCGGTTAGATATGGAAGTTTTGGCTGCAAATATTGATGCGGTTGCAGGATACGACTTATCGCAAAATAAGGTTTTCGGTGCGGCATATTACGTTTACCAAGACGGCGTTGCTTATGAAAAGTGTTTCGGAACGACGGCTTTGGGCGGGGAAAACCCGATCACTAATACTTCAATTTTCAGATTGGCGTCTATGACGAAACCGATCACGGCAGTTGCGGCGTTGATACTTGTAGACAGGGGGCAGTTGTCTTTGAGCGATCCCATATCCAAGTATATACCCGCGTTTGAAGGCATTAATATAGAGGACGCGCAAGGGCGCACGACTGAAGTTGTCAACGCTCCTACCGTGTGGAACATTTTGACGCATACTTCCGGAATAGGCAGCGACGAGGAAAAGTCTGCGCGTATGACCGCAATCGAGAAAAAGACCTTGGACAATTCCATTATGTTTTACGTAAGGTCGGGGTTGGATTTCGAGCCGGGTTCACAGCAGATGTACAGCGGCACGGGTGCGTTCGACGTTTTGGCGAAGATAATCGAAATCGTAAGCAATAAAACCCTCGCCGAGTTCTTAAAAGACGAAATATTCGATCCTTGCGGTATGACCGATACCGCGTTCGTGCCGTCTGCCGAGCAGCGCGAAAGAATGGTGGTGATGCATTACAGAGTAAACGGCGAAAATGCGGAATACCCTATACCGGACGGATATATTTTCGGGGACTTCCCTGAAACGCATTATTTAGGCGGCGCGGGGCTTGTGTCGACTTTAAGCGATTACGCTAAATTCGCGTTGATGCTATTAAACAAGGGCAAGGTCGGTAAAACAGTTATCCTCACGGAAAAGACTTTTAAAAGTCTTTGCACGGCGCAAGTAGATCCCGATATTATGTGGGGGCAATACCGTTGGGGCTTGGGAGTAAGGGTAATAACCGACGAATCGTATCCGACTTTGCCTGTCGGCTCTTTCGGTTGGAGCGGCGCTTACGGAACGCATTTCTGGGTAGATCCCGTGAATAAAATTTTTGCGGTATATATGAAGAATTCAATGGTTGACGGCGGCGCGGGAAACGAATCCGCGGTAAAATTCGAACAAGCAGTTTATTACTCTTTCCCCGACTGACAGATTTTAGCGATCAACTAAAAAAAGACAGGTTTCCCCGAACTTGCGGCAAAATTCCGCGGTGTTGCGCTAATTGAAAAGCGCTACGGAGAACGCTACTGCGCACGCCCGCAGGCTTACATTGAAATAACCGCGGAAAATTATTGATTAAATTTTATTAAATAATTTTTCAAAAATATTTTCTGATACTCCCCGTGTTTTTGGTTGACACGGGGAGTTTTATTTGTTATAATACTACCAACCTATCATATAAATAGGTTGTACAAAATAAGGAGTGTTAAAAAGGAGTGTTAAAAATGGCAAAGATATATAATTCGGCGGCGGAACTCGTAGGCAAAACGCCGCTTGTGGAATTCAGGAATATAGAAAAGGAATTAGGGCTTAAAGCGAAAATACTCGCTAAACTCGAATATTTTAATCCCGTGGGTTCGGTAAAAGACCGTATCGCTAAAGCGATGATAGAAGACGCGGAAAAAACGGGCAAATTAAAGAAAGGAGCGGTGATAATAGAACCGACTTCGGGCAATACGGGGATAGGCTTAGCGTCTATCGCGGCGGCAAAGGGCTACCGCATAATAATAGTTATGCCTGAAACAATGTCCGTCGAGCGCAGGCAAATTATGAAGGCTTACGGTGCGGAATTAGTTCTGACCGAAGGGGCTTTGGGCATGAAAGGCGCAATATCGAAGGCGGACGAACTCGCAAAAGAGATACCTAATGCGTTTATCGCGGGGCAGTTCGTTAACCCCGCAAACCCCAAGGCGCATTTTGATACGACAGGACCTGAAATCTACGACGATACCGACGGCAAAGTGGATATATTCGTCGCGGGCGTAGGCACGGGCGGCACGATAACGGGTACGGGCAAATATTTAAAGAGTAAAAACCCCAAAGTCAAAATCGTGGCGGTAGAACCCGCGACTTCGGCGGTGCTATCGACGGGCGTTGCCGGCGCGCATAAGATACAGGGCATAGGCGCGGGGTTCGTACCCGCGGTGCTGGATACCAAAGTTTACGACGAAATAATCCCTGTATCTAACGAAGACGCGTTTAAGTACGGCAAGTTAGTGGGCGTAAAAGAAGGCGTTTTAGTCGGCATATCTTCGGGCGCGGCGCTTGCCGCGGCGGTCGAACTTGCAAAGAGAGAAGAGAACGCGGGCAAGAATATCGTAGTGTTGCTGCCGGATACGGGCGACAGATATTTATCTACGCCGCTTTTTTCGGAGTAATATAAATGTCCGACAGGTTTTCGCGCACGGAAAATTTAATAGGCAAAGCCGCCGTAGAAAAACTTAAAGCCGCCAAAGTGATAGTGTTCGGCTTAGGTGGCGTCGGCGGCTATTGCGTGGAAGCGCTTGCGCGCGCGGGCGTTGGGGCGATAGATATCGTCGATAACGATAAAATTGCCGAAAGCAATATTAACCGCCAGATTTACGCGCTTAGTTCTACGGTAGGGGAATATAAAGCCGACGTCGCGGAAAAGCGGATAAAGGATATAAATCCCGACTGTAAGGTTAATGCTTATAAAATTTTCTATCTGCCGGAGACTGCGGACGGTATAGATTTTAAGGAATACGATTACGTTTTGGACGCGATAGACACCGTTTCCGCTAAACTTTGTATAGCGGAACGGGCAGAAAGTGCGGGCGTGCCCGTAATTTCCGCTATGGGAACGGGCAATAAAGTAAACCCCGTAGGCTTTAAGGTGGCGGATATTTACGAGACGCGCGGCTGTCCGCTTGCAAGGGTTATGCGTATAGAGTGTAAACGCCGCGGCATAAAGGGGCTTAAAGTAGTGTATTCGGAAGAAAAGGCGATAAAGCCTATTGCGGCTTCGGAAGGCGGAAACGCCAGAACGCCCGCAAGTATTTCTTTCGTGCCGCCCGTTGCAGGGCTACTTATGGCTGCGGAAGTAATAAAAGATTTAATAAAAGGTGAACTTAAATGAAAATTTCCACGCGCGGCAGGTACGCGGTAAGAGTTTTAATAGATATGGCGGAAAACTTTAAGGGGGATTATATTCCGCTTAAAGACATAGTAAAGCGGCAGGAAGTTTCGCAAAAGTATTTGGAAGGAATAATGCTGCTGTTATCCAAAAACGATATAGTGGAAGGGGTGCACGGCAAGGGCGGCGGCTACCGCTTGAAAAAACCGCCCGAATATATCACCGTTGGCGAAGTTCTTCGCGCCACCGAAGGCAGTTTAGCGCCCGTCAGTTGCCTTGAAGAGAACGCCAACGCGTGCGAACGCGCGGGCAGTTGCAAAACGCTGCCTATGTGGCGGGAATTTTCCGCGCTTGTCAACGGATTTTTCGACGGAAAGACTATAAAAGATTTAACGGACAATCAGGGCGGCGGGGAATATATCATTTAAAATAGTAC
>JAFZYZ010000026.1 GCA_017615975.1 Clostridia bacterium
GCGGAAATCCGCGGGGGCGCGTAGCCTTTTACCCGTTAAATTTGATTTTCAAAAATATCGTGCTTATAACGTCTCTGCTTTTATAAGCCGCTTACCGTAGTCGGAAAAAAGCGCCTTATACGCTTTGTTTCTTTGCCTTTTTGTCTTATATATCCCGTACACGGCCGAACCGCTACCCGTCATAACCGCAGCGCCAAACCGTTTAAGTTTTTCCAGCGTATCTTTGATTTCGGGCAGAATCGCTGCAGAACTATTATACAAGTCGTTCTTTAACACCTTGAAGAAGTCTTCGTAATCGTTTTCACGCAAAAAGCCTACCGCCGCCGTAGTGCGCCTGCGGTAAGTTTTGCCTATTTTATCGTAGCCTTTATAACTTTCACTAGTGGAAACGCCCTTACTTCCCGAAACGATTAAAAGGTAAAACCTGCTTTTTACGCCCGAAACTCTTTCGACTATTTCACCCCTGTTTTTTATAACGGCAAACCCGCCTTTAAGCATATACGCCACGTCGCTTCCGAGCCCGTTCGCGATATAAGTTAAATCCTTACCTACGCGGTACAGTTTTTTCATTGCGTTTAAAACGCCCGCAATATCCGCCGAAGAACCGCCAAGCCCCGCCGACGCGGGAATACGGCGTTCTATTTTTATTTCCGCACCGCCCGTGCCGAATTCCTTTCTGAACGCCTGCGCGGCAAAATACGCGTTGCTTTGTTCGCCCGAAACGCCCGCCGGCATACCGCTGAAAGACACGCTGACGTAGTTGTCTTTCCGCTTTTTTACACTTATTTCGTCGAACACGTTAACGGACGCCACCAGAGATTCTATAATATGGTAGCCGCCGCTTACGCCCGTTATATCGAGAGTTAAGTTGATTTTTGCCGGTACTTTTACTTTGACTTTTTTCATTAGTTTATATTACGTTTCGCCTTTTAATTTTTATTTTTGTCTGTAAACTACTATTCTTTCCTTACCCGTAAGCGGAAACTGCAATTCGGGGTTTGTCGAAACCAAAGATTCGGGACAGACGTTAAGCCTTTTCGCCAGTTCCCAAAGCCCTTCGCCCGCAAGGGGTATGAAAACGCTTGCCGCCGCCTCGGGTAGCTGTTTCGGTTCGCCCTCTTCTATCTCCGAAATAACTTCGGCAAAAAAGGTGTTTTTAGCATAAACGGAAAACACCGCTTCCGCCTCGCACTCCGTTTCGGTAAAAGTTATAAGTTTGACCGTAGCACTCTTTATCGCAACCGAAACGCCGACCTCGCCGTCCGCATCGCACGGGACTGCCGTCTCGAAAGGCACTTCGGATTTGCGCGCGAAAACAGTGCCGTCTTCCCCCGCAAACAGGCCGTTTACGGTAAGTGCGCCGACGATATTCAGCGCGTTATCCTTTTTCGTTGCGGAAAGAATTTCTATCTTTTCGCCCGCGGCGCATATAGCGCGCGCAGACTCTAAATCTTCCACCGCCGCCCGTCCCGAAATCTTTACGAAAGAACAGGCAGGCGCGCTTTCCGCATAGGTTGCCGCACGGGTTTTTACGAGCGTCAGTTCTTTCTCCGAATTGAACGCGTCCACCGCGACGGTTTCTTCCGCAACCGAATACGCTTCGCCCGTAAAACCTACCGCCACGCTGACAGAAACCGTAGAAATATTTTTCTCTTCGTCCACGCTAACGTCTGTCTTTACCGACTTTATAAACGCGCTGCAAGTTGCGGAAAGTTGCGGCATAGCGTCTTCGCACTCGGCTTCCGCTCTGAACGGTATAACTCTATTTTCTCTTATTATATCGTTTTTATCGCCCGATTGCAACAAAATTTCGGTCAGGTAAATTTCCCCGTCGCAAATCACCGTCCCCACGCCGCATTGCGCCGCTGTAATGCACGCTTCGGCTTTATGCGACAGCACTTCCGCCACGGGATAATTTAAGTCGAATTCTTCTTCCGCAATATAAGTAGAAGACACCGTTCCGTAAGATTTTACCGTTTTTATGGGCTTTAAGTCGCAAAACACCTTCTCTCCGCCCGTAAGCGCGGCGTATTCTTTCTTGCGGTATATTTCGCCCTTGACGGTAATATGTGCTACGGCGGTCATTTTAAGCCCGGAAAGATCTATTTCCGTCTTTTCCACGTTCCAGATAAGCCGTATCTCGTCGCCTTCTTTAATCCCGTCGGACAAAAGCGAATCCTTTATTTCCGCCCCGCACTCGCACTTTCTTATGCCGTCCGCTACGGCAAAACAAATAAAGAAGGTCGCGCGGCAAACGAATTCCGCCCGCCCGTCCGAGACGCCTGACAGTACTGTAAAAGCACCGGCGTTATTATTCAATACTTTTTCTACCGAAGTTGCGGGAACGTCCGTTTTGCACTCAACCTTAACGCGACAAACGACTTCGCCCGCCTTCTCTTTTGCGCTCAGTTTCTCAAAAACAGGTTCTATCGGCATAATTTTCTCCTTTACTTAAAAAAATTTGTTCAATAAAGTATATCGCGGCAAAGCCGATAATATGCCGAAAAAATATTAAAACGCCCCGAACGGCTTAAAATCGCCGTTCGGGGCGTAAAGCAAGGTGCGCATTAAACTCGGAAAATATTAAATTTCTTTAAGGAATTCTCTGACTTTTACCTTTCCGCAAAGATATTCCGAATAGGAATACGAGGTCTTACCGCGGTAATCTTTATCGAACGGTTTTACGGTAAACAGCGCGGGATACACGCCCGACAGTACGCCCTTATAACTTTCAAACTTGTTCCTGCCGAGATTTACTACCACTTCAACGTTTTTCAAACTCATTTTGCCGATTATTTCCTTCACCTGTGAAATAGACGCAGTACTTTTTATCATACGCCTATTATTGCCTTAAAAACTCTTTTTATACCATTTAAAATAATATTCCCGCAGACTGACCGTCCGCGGGAATATTTATTATGTTTTTAAGGTTTTATTTTTCGTCTTCGTATTCTTCGCCGTCTTCTTCGTCTTCTTCGTCGTCCTGCGTAAAGTCGGCCTCGTCAATCTCCGGAATATCGAAATCGTCGTCTTCGTCGTTAATATCCGCCTGCGGGATTTCTTCTTCCTCGTCCTCGTCGTCGAAAAGCGTTTCGCCCTCTTCTTCGGCAAGTTTGTTTAAGGACAGCATCTCTTCGTCGTTCTCTTCTTCTTCGGGCGCGTCGTCGTCAAGATACTCCTTCCAGGACTCGTCGTCCTCCGTCTCTTCCGGTTCGTCTTCCCTCTCGCTTTCCTTTAAGCAATCTTCGCAAAGAGTTTCGCCGAGTTTAACGTAATTTCTGTGGCAGCGCGGACAAAGTTCCATCTCCGCCTCGTCCTCGTCTTCATCTACGGCAAACACGAGCGGCGGCGCTTTTTTAAGTTCGGCTTTACATACGTCGCAATATTCTTCGCCCTCCAACATATAATTTAAATCACATCTCGGACATTTTACGTATTTAGGCATAAATTTATCTCCACTTGAACGGAACGATTTTTCTATCTTTCCTTTCGGTTGATAGTATTATATCTATATGCGCCCGATTTGTAAACTGTTTTTAAGCGGAATTTTAAATTTTTTTTGTAAATAAAGTAAATATTTATTACTCTGCCGCTATCCCCTAACCGTAAAACGCCTTTCCGCTGCCCGTCAGGCCTTTTCCAAAAGCATCTTGTCGGCAATAAGCGCGATAAATTCCCCGTTCGTGGGCTTATCCGCCCCGACGTACGCGCGCACCCCGAGAATATTATTGATATTATCTATCCTACCCCTGTTCCAAGCAACTTCAATAGCGTGGCGGATAGCGCGTTCTACCTTGCTCGGCGTGGTCTGATGCCTTTCCCCTATCATAGGATATAACTGCTTGGTTATATTGTTTATTATAGAAGGATTTTCAATCGCCATCATAACCCCTTCCCTTAAAAACGCATATCCCTTGATGTGCGGCGGTATGCCTACGTTTATGAATATCTTACTTACCTTTTCTTCCAGAGAAACTTTATGTAAGTTTTCCCCTGTCGCCGGTGCACGCTTTTCACCTCTTACAATCTCTTTCATACGCTCCGTAAGTATTCCGAAGTTTATCGGTTTTGCCATAAAATAGTCCGCACCAGCCATAACCGCACGCGAAACAATCTCTTCCCTGCAAAGCGCGGATAAAACTATTATCTTAATATCCCCGCGCATACTCTTTACCTTGTCGATAACCGAAAGCCCGTCGTAGCCTAAAAGTACGATTTCCGTTATAAGAAAATTCGGCCTCTTCTCCGCCACCGCCGCAATTGCCGATATCCCGTCCGTCGAAGTCCCGACAACCGAATACGCCCCGCTACTTTCAAAAAGCGCCGATATCTCGTCGCAAGTCTCTTTAGTGTCTTGTAAAATAAAGACAGTTTTTTTGTTCATTTTAATCCCACCTCCTTTTTAATAATTACATTGTACTACTTTTTTGGACAAAAAGAAAGCGTTTTTTTGTAATTTTTCAAATATTTTTCATAAGTTGTTCAAAAGTCTTATTTTTCGACAAGTTTCGATATTATTAGCATATATATAGCGATTTGTTGTATATAATATATGCGGATTTTAAGGCTATAAAAATAAATTTTTATAAGTATGTAAAGTAAAACGCCTTGGCAAATGTTTTGCCAAGGCGTTTTTAGGTTTGTTTTTCAAATTTTAACCGATTTTGTTTTTAGTCTGTTGATAGTAGTAATTGAGATTACCGTCTAAATAAGCCGCTATCGTCTCGTAATCGTCCCCGTAAGCGTTGACTTTTGCTTTTGCCGCATTGTAATCGGCTTCAAGCGCGGCCTTTTGGTCGGCGGTAAGCAACAGATCGTAATAGAGAACGGGTTCAAGTTTAACGAACAGGTTTGCAAGAACCACGGCTTTTTCCGCGTTTACAAGTTTAGCCAAGTCGTCTTCCGACACTTCGGCTTTAGCGTCTTTATCAAGCGCGTCGTAAGCCGCGCGCGCAACCTTAACGCTTTCAGAATACAGTTTGTCGTCGTCACCTTCTTCTAAATCCAGCGTGCTTTCTATAGCGCTTATTTTGATTACCGCCGCTTTCGCTCTGTCGGCCGCAGTTCTGACGCCGGTAAACGAACTTTCAAGATAATAGATGTCCGTTTCGCCGTCGTCGTTGGTATCTTCTTCTTTAACGTTTTCGTCGCTGAAATCGAGTTTAGCGCGATAGACGTAAGAATTACCTTCCGTAGAGCCGTCGCAGTACAGCAGATATTCCGCCTCTTCACCGCCGACGGTAAGTTTAACCGTTTCGGGCTTATACCAACTTGAAGCCGCTACGCGTTCGGAAATCCTGATAGTCTTGCCGTTTTCCGCCCGTTCTATAGCAACGATATACCCGTCGGAATTAAAACAATATATATAATCGTCGGAAATCTTGATAAGCGAACTTATCGTACCGTCTTTTAAGATTGCCTTTTTGGTGTTGTGTTCGTTTATCGTATCCGTTTTAACGAGAGTGTTTTTTAACACCTTTTGAGAGTCGGCATCGTAATAATAGACCTTATCGTAATCCACTATAATTATATCGTCTTTTATATTGTCGGGATAATCTATCTTAACAGCGTCCGAAAGATCGGAGATTTTAACGCCGTAAGTCTGCTCCTGACCGACAATCGGAGTTGCGGTATAAAAGAGATATTCGCCCACGTTTGATTTAAGGGCGTATTTCGTATCTTCTTCAACCGTCGCGCCCTGCTTACTTGCGTTGCCGTCTTTAACACAACTTGCGCCGCCGTCAACAGAATAAACGTAAAGTTTATTATAGTTCGCCTGTTCTCTCGAATAAGAATCTTCCGATTCAGCCTTGGCTTCGATATACGCTTCCGAGTAAACGTTCATAACGTACGCTATCTGCGCGCCGCTGCCGTTGTCAAGGAATTTGTATTCGCCGAGAGAAAGATATTCGTCGTTGGTCTTAACGTTGCTTTTCGCGTCGGTTTTGGCGATAACCGTCTTTTTATCCGCTTTGCAGTCGTAAGACACCAAAGCGCTGTCCGCGGTATCGTAATACAATATATATACTTTACCGTTCGCCGCCTGCGCCACACGGTAAGTCGTGGAGTGCGAAGAACCCGTAAACAGTTTTTCGCTTTCCTTTCCGTCAAGACGGGTTTTGGTAAAGGTCATTTCATAGTTTGCAACTTCGCCGGAAGAGTTTTTCTCCCTGTTCGGAGTGCCGTAATAAGCGTAAGCACTGCCGCCTTCGTTAAAGATATACACGCCTGCGCCGTAGTCGGACGAGACCATAAGTTCGGGAATAACTACCCTTACGTCCGACGGATTGTTCTTATCCGCCGCAACGAGCGCGCCTTTAACGGGCGTGCCGTAAGAGTTATCCCAAGAACTTGAACCCACGCCGTTTATAAAATAAACGTATTTGTCGGTTTCCGCGGCAAGACCGCCGAGAGTTTCCGTTTGAACCGTACCGTAGTTCGTGAACGCGTTGCCTTTCCAGGAATCCGCACCGCCGCCGCACGCCGCCGCCATAGAAAGCGCCGCCGCGAGTGAAACAGTCAATAAGCCTTTGATAGATTTTTTCATATATTCTCCGAGTTCGGTCAACTTTTTATCCGCTGCCGAATATACATAACTGTACGAGAGTGGTTTAGCCGTAAAAATTCTCGTAGAACAATTATACTCTAATTGCCGCGTTTTTGCAATGATTTTTAAGTTTTTTTACGCGTTTTTTGTTTTTCGGAGTAAAATAAATGGATAAATTCGGCATTTTTAATATTTTAAGTTCGATACTCGGCGGAAATCAATCGGAAAAAGCAGGAAATCCCAACACCCCCGACGCGCCAAAACCCAACAACTATTCGGAAGAAAGCGCGGCGGAAAAACGGGCAACCTTTCCCCCTCTGCAAAGTTCTATGCTTGCCACGATGAAAAATCACGACGAATTCGTAAAAAGAGTAAACGCCAACAACAAAAAGCAATAATTTGAGTTTTTGAAAAATTTTTTATAAATTCCCGAATATCCCGCCGAAAACTTCACATAATAAGTTTCGGAGGAAGATATGAAATTTACTACGATTATTGCTTTCAGTCTGGTTATCGTCGGGGCGATAGTCTGGGGACTTATCGGTATTTTCAGCATCAATCTCGTATCGATGATTTTCGGCGCGGGCGACGCTGCGGTA
>JAFZYZ010000027.1 GCA_017615975.1 Clostridia bacterium
GTTGAATATTTCTATCCCGCGGGCGGCACGCATACTTCTGAAAATAATAACCTTTCGGTAACCGCCATAATCGGCACTTTCGATATGGTAAACGGTGCGTCGGTAAGAATAACCACTGCGGAAAGTAGCGGTATCAGATGGACGGCGAACGTTGATTCGGATTCCAAAGGGCACGTTCTTTACTGGGGTAAGGACGGCACTACTTACGGTACTGAAATTTCCGCCGACGGATTTAGTAGCAATTTTGATATTAAAACTAATTACTGGGCAAGCGATACGTCTTACAACGCGGTGCTTACCGATATCAATTCCGATTACTATACTACGGAATTTACCGCAAAAGCGTACGTTGACGTAGTATATGACGACGGAACGACTTCGAGAATTTACGCAAACGGCACGGGTATTACCCGTTCTATAAGCGCGGTTGCCGCGGCGGCTTTAAGTGCCGGCGGATATACTGCGAGAGAGACGGAAATTCTTACCGTTATTGCGGGTGCGTAATCGTTGGAGATGGGTTTATGAAGAAAAAATACTATTTAACACCCGATTACTGGGTTTATACGTTCGGCGATAACGACGTGGTCGTTATGAGTCTGGGCGACGTCGATAAGGATATCATCGGTTGGGATCCCGAAGGCGAAGGGTTTTAAGGAGTGAACGGGTATGAAAATCAGATTTAAAAACAGACTGTTAAAAACCTGCATAGCGTTCGCGTTATGTTTAGCACTCTTTTTGCCTGCGGCGGGCTTCAATAATACGGGCACGGCAAAAGCCAGCGTGGAACATATTATACGTGATTATTCCGCGCTTGATACCGACAGGTTTATGATAGGCGGATTTTACGGCGCGGACGTAACTACCGACGAGGGCGTTACCTTGCTTAAAAATTCGGGCTTGGATTTTACGACTATGTACGGCAACCATTTTGAAGATATAACCAGCCTTTATTTTAGCACGGGCAACACTTCCGTTATCGAAGCGATTTACGACAGGTTACACGCGGCAGGTCTTAAAATAATGATAGAAGGCGGCAGGGGAACTCAACCTGCGGCAACGGGTATGACGGGCGTTAAAAACGTCAGCGGTATTCCTTACGATTATTCAAACATATCGCCTACTGCTACTACTTACGGCGCGTGGTCTGAAATCGGTATGGGACTTAGTTACGACGACGTGGTAATCGGTTCGCAGTTATGGGACGAACCGTTCGATTCTGAGATCGACGTTATGGATGATTATCTTGAAAGATATGAAAGCGCGTTCCCCGACAAACTGTTCTTCGTCAACCTTTTTGCAAGGGAGTCGATTGACATCGGCAATTTTGATTTGAACGGCGACGGTTATGCGGATTCTCGCGATTACGTCTATTACGTCAAGCATTATGCGAATAACGTCGTCGATAATATGACGAACGACAAAATAAAGATGATATCAACCGACCCGTATCCTTTTAATAGGGTTAATACTGATTCGCCTGCGTATTATTATATCAATCCGTATTATTTTACTACGCTTGCTACTTCGGCAATCGAGGCGAAAGCGCACGGTGCAAGTCTTTCTTACTACGTGCAAACTATGGACTGTTCGCAGGAAAGTCAACCGTATAAAAACAGCCGCGACGTAAAGGGCTTAGCGGATATTACTATGCAGTACAACGTCGCTATGGCGTTCGGTGCTAAACAGATTATAAATTTCTGCTACGAAACGCCGAATATCGCCGATCCGTTTTTGTCCGAAGCATTAGTTACGGCGGAGGGCGTTCCGACGACGAGATATACTTGCGTTCAAAACGCTGCTTACAAAGCGCACTCAATAGGTCAGGCGTTTATGCGCTTTAACTGGAACGGCACGGTTATCGCCAAAGGCACGCTAAAAGACCGTTTCAGTACGACGTATAACAGGGTGGGCGGTTCGACGTTTAACTGCTACGCCGATCTCGACGGCACGATTTACGGCGGTAATTACTATTACAAATCACTTATTCCTTACGCAAGCGATTATAACTCTAATGCGACTACCAGAACGACTCTTTCGGGCAACAACCTGTTAAACGTTGCGTCTTCGCAGACGGCGATGGTGGGTTGCTTTACCGACGACGCAGGCTATAACGGCTATATGCTTGCAAGCGGCGACGACGCGATTTCAAATACCGCTACCGCTATGGCGCTTACGTTCGACAGTTCTACCGAAAAGGTAAGAATTTTTAACGGCGTGCAAAACGCTACTAACGACAATAAAGAATATTACGACGTGGATTTAACCAATCACACCCTTAATATTTCACTTGGCGCTGGCGAAGGCGTGTTCGTCGTCCCCTTTAAGGCTACGGAAGTTAATAGCGTCAATCTCGTTGTAGAAGGCAATTCTAACGAAGTGATTAAAGTTGAAGCGGGCGGTGATTACGTTTTAGAAGACAGACTTTCGGGGTTAGACGCAGAAAAGCCGTTAGTCGGATATCTTTACGGCGGCAATCTTTATCCCATCGGCTATACTATTGAAAATATTACTTCCGATATAACCCTTACCGCCGTGTATATCGACTTGAAGATGGAATTCGGGGCGTCGGTAAGAATCGATACCGATAAAGAACACGCTATAAGGTGGCGGGCGTATCTCAACAAAGACGATTACGTCGCAATAGGTAATACGTACACCGTCGTGGGCTACGGGTTTACCGTGATGAGTCCCGACAGAAAGGGTGCGCTGACTATCGACGTGGCTGTCGGTAATTTCGTAGACGTAGGTGATGAATACAGGCTTTCGGGCGTTTTAACGCATTTAAGCGATGAAGAACTTTCGGAAGAGTTTGAGGCGCGTGCGTTCGTTAAGATTCGATTTGCCAACGGGCAGACCAAAAAGGTGCACGCCCGCGGGAACGACAACTTGCGTTCTATCGCGAACGTTGCCAAAGCCGCGTATAACGACCAGACCGCAAACTGGAACACCGTTCAACTTGAAAGGTTAAGGCTGTTATCCGCATCGTACGGATACGTTGATAATCTTGGTTCTATGTACGACTGGCTTGCCGAGGCAAACGGCGACAACGTGGGTTCGCTTGATTACTGGTTAAGGCTTATCGGACTAGGCTAAACATTTTCACCAAGGCACTTTACTAATGGACTTACATAATAAATTTATGATCGGGGGCTGGCAAGCGCCGCCCCCGACGGTTGCAAATTACAGAACGCTTATTAAATGCGGCATCAATACCATATTTCTTAACGGAGACTACACGGCGACGGAAAGTTTAGTTAGGAAAGGGGTTATCGCTGCCGAAAAAACAGGCGTTTCTATCATTTTAGAGGGGAAAAACGATTTAACTTCTCCCGTTCTTTTCAAAAATCGGTATAAAAAATTTGATTGTATAGCCGGCGTCAACGTTTACGATGAGCCGACTTTTGCGCAACTTAAAGACATTGAGAATATAAGCCCCAAATTCAAAAAAGCCTACGGGGACAAGGCGTTCTACGTCAATCTTCTGCCGAGTTATGCGCCGGCGGAGGTAATTAACTCAAATTTTGCCCTTTATATCGAAGAATATGCTAAAATAATAAGTAGAATAGAGAATAACGGCTGGCTGTCTTTCGATTTCTATCCGTTGGAAATAACGGAAGAGGGAGAATACCGTTTAATTCCGACCTGGGTGTCCGACGTGGAGACTATGGCGCGGATTGCCAAGAAGTACCGTTTAAGACCGCACTTTTTTATTCAGAGTATGGCGTACGGCGGAACTATCACCAAGTCGCATAACCGCCAGCCGATTATAGAAGATTTTAGGTTGCAAATTTATACTTATCTTGCTTACGGGGCGAAGGGGTTTACGCATTTTTGCTATCAGAGTCCCGTTTCGCCCGAATTCAGCGAAACGCAGACGGGATTGCTTTTAAACGGCAAGAAAACCGACAGATGGCGCGTAGCGCAGAAAGTTCATAAGGAAATTTTTGCGTTTTTAGACGAATACGACGCTATGGCTTGGCAGGGCTGCGTTAAAATCCGCGGCAAAAACGGCGATGCGCTTGCGTTCAACGGGCTTAACGGGTTCGGCTTTTCAGATTGCGAATTTATAAAATCGGTAAAGTCCGATGAAAATATACTTGTAGGCGTGTTTAAGGGCGAAAACGGCAAAGAAGGCTATATTTTCGTAAACTTTGCCGACACGAGCAAAAATATCACCGCACGGGTTTCTTTGCGCGTGAAGAAACGACTTTCGCTTAACGTTTATAAAAAAGGTGTAAAAACGGTTAAGACCGTTATAAACAAAGCCTCTTTCTCTCTCGGAAAAGGCGAAGGCGTGTTTATAACGGCGGAAAACCTGTAATACGGAGACACTATGGAAAATATCGTGTTCAACAAACAACCAAGAATGCCGCTTAAAAGGGTGATATTCATTCTGAGTTTTATTATCATCCCGACGGTTAACTTTCTCGTGTTTTACGTTTACGTTAATTTCGACGGTATTCTTATGGCGTTCTACACGCCGCTTATCGACGGAAGTAAAGAGTGGGGCTTTCAGCATTTTTCGCTGTTTTTTCAGGATATAACCAGCGGCGAACTTAAAATTGCCTTTCTCAACACTTTTAAGACTTTCGGCATAAATTTAATTATTTTCCCCTGGGGTATCGTCGTAGCCTATTTCCTTTATAAAAAGATATTCGGCTACAAGGTTTTCAGAATATTGTTCTTCTTGCCCAGCGTTATTAACTCAATTATAGTCGTTATAGTCTATAAGAGCCTTATCGGTATAGACGGGCCTATCGCTAAACTCGTTCAGGATTTATTTAATCTTGAAACTACCCCCGCGCTATTGCAAGAACCGAGATTCGCTAACGCTTTCGTGTGGGTTCATATGCTTTGGCTTTCCTTCCCCGGCGATATGATTATCTGGGGCGGGGCGTTCGCGCGTATTCCCGAAAGCGTTATAGAGTCCGCAAGACTTGACGGCGCAAGTTGGACTACCGAACTCAATAAAATTATTCTGCCTATGATTTGGCCGACTTTCGCGCTGAAATTCATTATGCTGTTCTCGGCGATTTTCAGTTCTACCGGCGCGGTGTTCCTGCTTACAAGAGGTCAGGCGGATACTATCACTTTCGCCGTATGGCAATACCTGATAATTCTCGACAACCCGCCTAGCAGTTCGCTGTTTAACTATATGTCGGCAGTCGGTATTATGGTAACTTTGGTCGCTATGGTTATCGTAGTCGTTTGCAAATACTTTGAAAACAAATTTTTCAAAGACGTGGATTATTAAGGAGGAAATAAAGTATGTTCGGCAGAAAAACTCTTGCGGAAAAAATATTATATACTTTTATGTTCGTTCTTTTTTCTGCGTTTGCACTTTCTTATCTGTATATTTTCTTTTTCGGTATTACGTCTTCGCTGAAAGATATGATGGGGATAGTCAACGAACCGTTTTCCGTACCTTCCTTTTCAGAGGCAAACTGGCGGGTATTTATCGACGTTTTCAGCGAGTTCAGCGTAAACGACGTCGGATTTTTCGAAATGACTTTCAACAGCATATGGTTTTCGGTCGTTCCGTCGGCAGGCGGAATACTGTGCTGCTCTATGCTGGCTTACGTTACGACAAAATATAAATTTTTCGGCGCTAAAGCCTATTATTACGTTTCCTTCGTCGTAATGCTTTTGCCCATTTACAGTTCGGGCGCTGCGGCGTACAAACTTATTCACGATTTAGGGTTTATAAACAACTACGCTTACGTCGTGTTAGGGTTCGGCGGGATAGGCGCAACGTATATGTTTTTTGCGGCGTTCTATAAAAATCTGTCCTGGAGTTATGCCGAAGCCGCGTTTATCGACGGCGCTAACGACTGGCAGGTGTTCTTTAAAGTAATGCTGCCGCAGAGTATTTCCATGCTGGGCGCGCTGTTCCTTTTAGCCTGGATGGGCGCTTGGAACAGTTATGACGCGCAACTATTATATTTGCAGGAACTTCCGACTCTTGCCGTCGGTATCTATTATTTCCAGTCGTTAAGCGCAATGAACAGGCCGTATCTGTTTGCGGCGTGTATGATTTCGTGCATCCCGACTCTCGTTATGTTTATAGCGTTCAACAACGTTCTTATGAGTAATATTTCGCTTGGCGGAATAAAAGAATAAATCATTAAAAACAATATTATAAGGAGTGAATTATGAAAAAGATTATTTGTCTGTTGCTTTCGATTATCACCGCGTTTTCGGTGTCTTCGATGTTTGCCTGCGGCGGGAAGTCGGACGGCGGCGCGAACGTAATCGAAATCAATTACTGGAAAGCGGGACTCGGCGATGCGTACTTTAAGCAAATCGTGTCGGAGTTTAAGAAGGCTTATCCCGAATACGACGTGGACGTGAATTATCTCGCGGGCAACAACTTCGGTTCGGACTTTGCGAAGAACATAACCACGGGCGCAAAATACAATACGATAGATTTGTATTTCGGACCGGATATGGATATTTCCTACAACAAATATTTAGAACCGCTTGATTCCGTTCTCGAAGAAGTCAACGACGGCGAAACCAAAAAAGTAGGCGAAAAGATAAGCGCAGACCTTTTAGACAGCGCCCAGAGTGCGGACGGAACTTATTACACCTTGCCTTACGGCGGCGGCGTGTGCGGTATAGTGTACAATAATACGCTTATGCAGGAAGTTCTTGAAAGCAGCGGACTTTCGTTGCCGAAAACGACGGACGAGTTATCTATGTTGGCTTCCGCTATTACCGCAAAGTATAAGGGCAGCCGCAAAGCGTTTATTCACTTTAACGCGGGATACTGGGAATATATTCAGGACGTCTGGCAGGCGCAGTACGACGGACTTTCGCAGTACGAAGAATTTTACAGATTAGGCGCAACGCTTAACACTATCGGCACGAAGAACGAAACGCCGGATAAAAACATACTTTTGCGTGAAGACGGCAGGATTAAAGTGCTGGAAGTTTTCGAAAGCATATTAGCGTCCAGATTCGTAGTGCCCAGTTCCAACGATAACGAAATGCCCATTTCCCAGACGAAATTCGTAAGCGGCGATGCGGTTATGATGGTAAACGGTGCGTGGTTCGTAAACGAAACCAAGGGGCTTAATTCGCCTTACACCGATTTCAGACTTATGAAAACGCCCGTTATAAGTTCCATAATAGAGAAATGCGACACCATAGACGACGACGAAACGCTGTCCGCGGTAATTTCCGCCGTGGACGCGGGTGAAGACGGTTATGCCGGCGTAAGCGAAGAAGACTTTGTAAGAGTAAAGGACGCAAGAAATCTTATCTGGCAGGTGTTCAGCCAGCACAGCGCTTGTATTCCTAATTACGCCACGGCAAAAGAAGGCGCTAAAAAGTTCGTTAAATTCTATTATTCCGATAAGGCGCAGAAGATTTTCAGCGACACCGTGCATATAGCGTTGCCGTTCACTTACGATAAAGCAGAGAATATTCCCGACGTTTCGGGTTGGAGTAATTACGAAAAAGACGCTTACGGATATTCCACGACGATGAAGATGCTCGGCGTTGCCAACGGCAAACGCAGTTCGCTGTTTACGCGCGGCAGTCTTTATAATTATCCGAGAATCGGTTCTAACAGCATAGTGTATCTTATGTCCAGATCGACCGATCCTAAATCGGCAAATACCGTGTGGAACGAGATGAAAACACTTTACAACAGCAATTGGAGCACTTACCTTTCGAGAGCAGGGTTATAAGGTTAAAAACAAATGGATTATACGAAGACCAAAAAACTTAATATTCTGTTGATAGCGCTTGCGCTGATTGCGTTTATATTCGGCGGGGTGTTTTTCGGAATAAACAATAAAACGGCGTACGCGGGCAAATCCAGAGTGGAAATTGCCACCGACGCGTCGTTTGACGAAGAGATTTCCCGTAGCAAGTGGTACGTCAACGGAAAAGTGCAGCACGAAATAGATTCCGAGACCGATAAAGGCGTTATCGTGTTCAATTCCGCGAGTGCGGCGTCCGCAAGGATTATAAGTTTAGAGCCCGCGGAAGAATTAGTCGGCGGGGAAGCCTTAAACGAGTGTGCACACGGCGGAGTTTCGCTTAAAATTTCCCAACTGAACGGAGAATTCTATATCGTGTTCGGTCTGGAATACTCCTTTTCCGCCTTGGGCACGGGGAACTGTTCCGCTATAAGTTTTTACGGACAAAACGATAAAATCGCCGTCAGGGTGATAAATATCGAAGGTAAAGACAATAGCAATCAACTTAACAAAACCGTAATACAGGAGATAGCGGCGACGTTCGATTATAACGAGACTATTACCGTGTCTTTCGATATTAAAACGGTAGCGGGGGCGGATTCCGCAAAGAAAGGTAAAATAGGGCTTGCCTTAAACGGTGTGAATTACTTAAATTACGACAACGCTTTGCCGTGCTATGCGGAAGGATATTTCGGATTTGCGCAGTCGGCCGTGTCGGGGGTAAGAATAACGTCGGTAAACGTCTATTCGTCGTCTTACGATTCGCCCACTACTTTTAACGTGGACGAAAATTTCGACGACGGCGAGTTTGACGCGTCCAGACTTTTCACCAACAATAACGATTCGTCCGCCGCAGGCTATTACACGCCGGAAGGCGTTGCGTGCGAAGGCGGCGTGCTTAAATTCAACAACATAACGCAGTTCGGTTTTATGTCAACCTGTTCGGAATTTTCTAATTTCGAAATGATTTTCGACGTGCCGCACTTGCAGAGAAAGTTCGAGTACGACGACTACGGCAACGTTAAACTTTCCGCGTCGAGTTTTTTAGGTATCGCGATAGGCGCGCCCTTAAAGAACAATTCGCATTACGCGATAACTCAATCGGTGTTCGTATATTTTGCGGCGAAAGGGTACGTTGACGGTAATCCCGTCGGTATGAGCGTAGTGCTTTTGGAAAACTTTAAAACGGTATATTCCACGGTTGTTAACAACGACGCGGACAATAATTTCTGGTCTTTGCAGAAGGCTTACGATATTTACGGCAAAGAAAAGTCTATGACTATGAAAGTATCGATGATAGACGGCGCGCTTAACGTGTCTTTCAAGTGGGCGGGGGAAACGGATAATAAATACCGTACTCTTATAACGTACGATTTAGGATATACGCCGCTTGGGTTTATTCAGATACACGGGCAGGGTTCAAATTCTCTTGACGTCGTCAGGAACGATTCTCTTCCCTGTTCTAATTTCTGGCTGGACAATATCACGATAGTAAATAAGGATATAAATCCTAAAACGGAAGAACCGGAATTCGTTTCAAGTCTTATAGCGACGGGTGAAGATTTCGACTATATAGACACTTGGGACTACAGGCGCAAAACGATAGAAGCGGTAGAAGACGAAGACGGCGGTTGCGGCTCGGAAGTCGGTGCGGACGGGGCTTTAATTATAGGCCTGACTTTATTAGCGGCTTGTTCCGCGGTTATCGTAAGGAGAAGGAAAAATGAAAAATAAATTTATCAAAGCAGTTTCGTTCGTTCTTCTTTCGGTAATAGTTTCGCTGTCCGTTTCGTGCGGGGGTTCCGGTAAGGACGAAACGCCCTATTCCGAAAAACAGCCCTATTCGCTTTCCTTTGACGCTATCGGCGGAAAGGACGTTATGCCCCTTTCGGTGTTTTACAGTCCGTTTACGCCCGTAAGTTTAAAGAACGGTAATCAAGTTCCCGATTTTACAGACGAAAAGTATATAAAACTTTTTGCCGACGCGGGTATAAACATATTCTCATCCGCACCGGAAGCGTACCCCAACTCCAAAACGAGTATAGAAAAGGTTTTAACGCTTGCCGAAAAGTATAATATCGGCTATTTCGTAAGAGATATATATCTTTACCAGATGGTGTTCTATCAGGACGACCTCGGCGGGCCTGCCACGGTGGTAAACGATTACAGAATAAAGACTTCTATCGAAGAATTGTCTAAATTCAAGTCCTTTATCGGGTTTAACCTTTACGACGAACCGCCGTTCGAGGCGATGGAAGTCATCGGCAAGGTAAATTCGGCGGTGGAAAGGTACGGGGACGGCAAATATGCAACCTACGTCAATCTTTTGCCTAACTGGGACTTGAAGTATAACAAAGGGGACGAAGACGTATCCTACGAACAGTATATCGAAGAGTTTTTAATGAAAGGCTGCGGAAAATATTTCTGTTTTGACCATTACGTTTTCGACAAGAAAAATTACGAACTGTATTTTAAAAATCTCGATATAGTCAAGAAGTATTGCGACGCGTACGAAGTGCCTTTCTGGTCTTTTATACAGGCCGGCGGACAATGGAACGACGCAATGGTGGAATTCGAGTCGGGTGAATATTTCCCGAGTGAAAGTCAACTCATCTGGAACGTCAACACTTCGGTAGCCTGCGGAGCGAAAGGGATACAGTATTTCCTTGGCATACAGCCTATATTTTTCGCGTACGCGCCGAACGGGACTTACGACTTTAAGCGCAACGCGATGATAGGCGCGGACGGCAGCATAAACGAATGGTATTATTACGTTCAGAAGGCAAACGAGCAATTACTTGCCTGCGACGACGTGATTATGAATTCCGTAAACCGCGGGGTTATAGCGTCGGGCTATGCTTCTGGCGAACTTGCGGGCTGCAATATGCTAATTCGTGACGGCAAATTCCACGAACTTACCGGGGTAAAGGGCGACGCGCTTATAGGGTGTTTGGAACATAACAAAAAGACCGCGCTGTACGTAGTAAACTATTCGATGGACAAGGCGCAGGATATCGTTTTGCAGTTTGACGCAAATCACGCGTTTACGGTGGTTCAGCGCGCCGAAGAGACTGAAATAAGCGGCAAAAACCTTAAAATCCATTTAGAAGCGGGCGAAGCGGTTCTCGTCAACGTGGCGTCTTAAGGCGGGGTGATAGAGATGAAAAAGATAGTTTATATTATTTTGTCTTTGATTTTGCTATTGACCTTAACGCCTTTTTACGCTTGCGGCGGCGGCAGCGGCGACAATTACGGACAGACGACCATTACACCCAAGCAAAAGGCGGTATATCCCGTGAATCAAAGAGAAGAAAGACCTGTGCAGGTTAAAACGGAAATATCTGAATTCGACGCGTTCAGCGAAGACTGCGTAAAGTGGCTTGGCAGAAATAAAACGGGCGAATATTACGGAGAAACCGCCGTCGCGCTTACTAACGTCGCAAGCGGGTTTTCCGTTTCCTTCAAAGGCTCGCGCCTTACCGTAAGGATTTATTCGACGGCGGGTGCCGTGGCGAATATAGGCAACGGCTATATAAGGGTTTACGTTGACGGCGAATCCAGGCGAGTGGAACTTACCACGAACAACGCGTATTACGATTTGGTTGTGGCGAAAAATCTTGACGCGGCGGAAATTCACACGGTAAAAGTGCTTAAAGCCACCGAAGAAGATTTTTCGCGGCTTTACGTCAGCGGTATATCGACGGACGGCGCGTTTTACACGCCCGACCTTGCGAGTGATTTAAAGATAGATTTTTACGGGGATTCTATTACGGCTGGGTTCGGTATTTTGGGGCACGGCGACGAAACGGCTTTAACCCAGACGTCAAGTTCTTTATGGGACGGTACTTTAACTTACGCAGCGTTGGTTTCCGACTATCTTGACGCAGACTTCAATACGGTGTGTAAGCAGGGTATAGCGCTTTCTTCCGCTTGCGATACGAACCTTGTCGGCTTTTCTATGAAGGAAGTCTATCAGAACTATTCGGTTTACGACGATACGCCGTGGGATTATTCTAAATATCAGCCTGATATTATAGTAATAAATCTCGGCACTAACGACTATTCGTCTTTAATCGGGACTTCGGCCGGGACTACTATCTTTAATCCGAACGCCGAAACGGACGCAAAATTAAACGCTTTTTTAGAAGATTATACAGCAATGATTTCGGATTTGCATATAAAATGCCCGAAAGCGAAAATTCTTTGCTGTTTAGGTATGATGAACGCGGCGTCGCTATATAGCGAAATAGAGAATATGGTGAACGGCTTGCGTAAAAACGGCGCTGACTACGTTTACAGCGTGGAATTATTCACGGGTAAATTAGGCGCGTTCGGACACCCGTCGGTAAGCAGCAACGAAGTCAACGCAGGTATAGTGTTAGAAGCGCTTTCCGCCTACTGCGGAATAAACGCCAGAAATTAAAACTTAATATTTTCATTTAAGGAGGAAAAAAATGAAAATAGCGACTAAAAGAATTATATTATACGCACTTTCCGCGCTTTTTGCGCTGTGCGTAGGTTTTGCCGTCGCGTTCAGCGTGCAAAATGCGGCGTACGCGGACGAACCGACGGTGGTCAACTTGAAAATACACACGGCTAATCCTACGCAGTATCAGAACAACGCCTTAAACAACACTACGTACTGGACGAGTTTGTGCTTCTTAAATGCCGACGACGCTAATAATCAAGGCGTCAGCACGGGTGAAACTTCCGGCTATAATTTTTCGGATCTTTTATCCAAGACCACTTATACCGGTGCGGCTAACACGATTAATTATTATCCCGCGTCCATTTGGGGCTGGGCGACTAACACGAAGAGTGCAACTTTCCGCTTTATATATTTAAGGACGGCGAATAGCCCGACCGAAGGCGACACAGTTGCGATAAGTGCCGGCGCTTGGTTTACGACGGGTGGCACGATAAATGAAAAGTACGTTTTAGCGGAAGATATAAACCTGCGTTTTAACGGTACGGGTTGGGAAATATACGTTCCCTACGTTGAACCGACGGTAAAGAACGTAAGTTTTTTAAAGATAGACGACACCTGGAATAATTACGCTTACAGTCAGGGCGGTTATACCAGATATTCGCTTGTCAAGTTTACTGGCGGTATAAGCACGGGTTCACACGTTGCCGGCAATATGGATATGAGTAATCTTAAGGCAAACACCACCTATACCGGTAGCGATTTAAGTTGGGACTTTATTTCGTCGAGTTTAATATACGGCGAAAACAGCGCGAATAATAATCTTATAATATTCCGCACGAGTGCTAATCCTGCGGAAGGCGATACGTTAGAAATAAAAGCGGGCGCTTGGTTCATAACGGGCGGCACGATAAACGAAAAGTACGTTTTGACGAGCGATATAAATCTGGAATTTAACGGCACGACTTGGGAAGTTCGCGTACTTGAACCTACGACGGTAGAAATAACTTACGATAAAATCGCAGACCAGAACAGTGCGCCCATAGGCAACCCCGTATCGTTTTATCTTACAAGATTGTATTTTGATAAAAAGATTAGTGCGGGCGTAAAAGCGGAAAAAGATTTCAGCAATCTCAACGCAAATACCACTTATACGGGTTCTGATACCGAGTATTTTTGGCAAAGCGGGAACGACGTCGGTTTCCCGGAGAATACGACCGATTATAAGTTTATATATTTAAAAACGACGACGCTGCCTAACACGGGCGACGAAATATCGGTAAAAGCGGGTGCTTGGTTCATAACGGGCGGCACGGTAAACGAGAAATACGTTTTAGCGGAAGATATGAACTTGCGCTTTGACGGCACGGCCTGGGGGACTGTCGGTCAGTTCGCAATTGAAAGAGTATTGTGGAACGGTTCTGATCAAAGCGGCAAAAACGGTGCGCAACTTACCGCTTGGGGCATAGAGAACGACGGTGCTGCCGCGGCAAAACCGCTTGTCGGAACTTGCGCGCTTTTAAGCGTGGGCACTTTATCTGTCGCCGCTACGGCTAATCTTGCAAGCAGTATAACGGGAATAAAATATAACGGCACGCCTATAAGCGAAGTGGACGGCGCGCTTGTTGCGGAGTGGCTTACACACTTATTTATATACGTTCCCTATAGAACGGGGCTTATCACTATTGAAGAAGGCGCGTTTGTCGGCAACAAATATGCGGATAAGGAATACCACTATATTTTAAACGAACACTCTTCTTCCGTCGTTTGGGTACAGGCGGTCAATCCGCAACTTATCGACGGCGAGTGGGTGGACTTATACGGCAAGCAGGAAGTTAAATTCTCCTGTGTGAACGTTAGTTGGAATAACGTAAGGAACTATGCTTCGGGAGATAAGCGTTTAGTACAGACTATCCTTGATTTCGATTATACCGACAAAAACAGGCCCGAAGTTCAGGAAGGCGAAACCGCGCCCATCCTTTGGCTGGGGAAAGCGTCGAGTTCCGTTCCTTCCGCAGTTGCGAAACGGATAACGGTAAACGGCGTTAAACTTTCCGAAATAGCGGGGGCGTACGTCGATTATTCGCAAGGTTATAACCATATGTTTGTGGTAATTCCCGAAAGCGCGTTGATTCCTACCGCGGAATATCCCGCGACTAAACTTGAAATACTTGAAAACGCGGTGTTTGAAGATTCCGTATTGCCCCAACTGACTTTAACTCTTATCGGCGGCGCTTGGGTGGTAGGCGAATTCGAACAGTACGATTTGCCTGCGGACGGATATAAAACCGTTGCCGACGTATCGGGTAGCGATACTATCAAGATTTATGCAAACACTCAGGCTGCGTCCGTTATAGACGGCGAAAACGTGGATTTCAGGTTCTTGCTTTCTGCGGACTCCATAATGAAAAACGGTGCGCCCGCGGGGTATATGACTTTATACCTTAAAGCGACGCAAGACAGAAACTGGGACGGATTCAGGTTTGATTTCCGTTTCGACTGGACGACTTTACGGTACGTAGTAAACGTGTACGACGCGTCGACGGTTAATCAGGAAGAAGTAGATGAAGGCGGCAGCGGCCATAAACTTTTAGGCACTTTCCCCGTAGGATTCGCGGCTAAAGACTGTGCAAGTTTTGCGTTTATAATAACCGAAGAGAACGGCTTATATAATATCGTTATCGTAGAAGACGGGCTTAAACTCGGCGAAATAACGGGTGTAAACCTGCGCGGCGACAGAATAGGAAACGCTATGCTCGTATATTCGCCGCTGGTCGAATGGACGTTGCGTAATTATAAAGCGGGCGACGTTTCCGCTCCCGTTGTTTACGTCAACACGAGGGAAGAATATTTCCTTGAAGAAGGCGACGTAGTCCCCGAATTCGAGTACAGAATTTACGACAGAACGGACGCGACAGAAGACGTTGCCACGGAAGTCAGATACGACGAATCCGCTTTGGATAACGAAGAAAAACTTATCGCGGGCGAATACGAATTCGAAATAATTGCTACCGACCAAAACGGCAATATCGCTGTAAAAAAGATTATTCTGCACGTTGCAGGCGAACAAAGGTTTACGATAACTTTCGACGGTAAGAACGGAGTTGAATACGTATTCGGCAGCCTTATTGAAGAACCCGAAACGCCCGCGAAGGCTGCGACCACAAGAGTCTATTACGTGTTCGACGGCTGGTATAACGGCGAAGTTAAGTGGGATTTTGCAAACGATACGGTATCTTCCGACTTAAATCTCGTTTCCCGCTTTACAGAAAAGGACGTTCTCTATAAAATCACCTTTACGGGCTTAGGCGACGAAGACGTGGAAGTTTATGCAAAGTACGGCGCTCAGCCAGACCTTTCTTTCCTTGAAAAATCGGGATATAACGTCGTGCTTAAAGTGGACGGCGAATCCGTAGATAGGATTATAGTAATGGGCGATACCACGGTAGCGGTTTCCTACGCCAAAAACGGCGGTGGCGACAGCGGCAAGAAAGGCGGCTGCGGTTCGGAAATCAATTCCGGCTATATAATTATCCCCGTGCTTTTAACCCTTGCAGGCGTTATGATTTTAAGGAAAAAGGAGAATTAAAATGAAAAAGAGATTTAGCCTTTTTATCGCATTAATTTCTTTACTGTTATTAAGTTGTTTTGCGTTTGCCGCGTTCGGCGCGTTTGCGGAAACCGACGGTGAACAAGAGACGGAAACGCAAGTAGAGTTTTCCAAGGAAATCACCGCTATTACCCCTAAAAACGGTGAAACGGTAAGCCTTGTAAACAAGTATATAGAAACTCTTTTCGACCGTTTTAACGGCGAATATTCGTCCGTAAGTAAACTTTTGAATATTACCGACGAAATGGCGACTTTTACGGATGCTTTGCGTGATGAGGACGCTGTCCGCGCACAGGACGCTGTCCGCGCACTTTATAATAAATTCGACGACTTTAAGCCTGTCAACAACGTTTTGAAGTGGGACTACGCGGGCGATGCGGAAAGTTATACCGTAGTCGTTTCAACGAAAGCCGACTTATCGACTTATATTTATAAGGGTGATACGGCGGACGCGGAACTTTTACTCGACAATATTCTGTATCCGGAAGAAAACTATTTCTGGCAGGTAAGCGCAAATCTTGCGGGCGGCGAAAGCGTTGTTTCCGACATATTTGCTTTTACGACGAAAGATACGATAAGGACTATCGATATAGACGGCGTTTCTAATACGAGAGATATCGGCGGTTTCGATACGCCTTACGGCAAAACCTTAAACGGACTTGTTTACCGCTGCGCCCGTATCGACGATATAACCGAAAAGGGTATCGCGCAGATGGACGCGCTTAAAATAAAGTCGGACGTGGATTTAAGGAATTTAAACGAAGGTAAACGCAACCCGTCTGAGCGGGAAAACGATTACGCGTATCTTTGCGCGCCTATGTATTTAAGCGTTTTTGACGTAAGCGTAAAAGAAAACGTTAAGAACGTCGTATCGCTGTTCGCAGATCCCGATAATTATCCGATAATTTTCCACTGTTCGGTGGGGCGCGACAGAACGGGTTCTCTGTCGTTTATCCTTAACAACCTGTTAGGCGTAAGCCAAGAAGAAATAATATGCGAATATTTAACTTCGTTCTTCTCCGTAACCGGTTCGCTTTCCGTGTCGAAGGAAGAGAGCGAACTGCTGGAAGCGATTAAAGCGATGTATATTATATTAGACGGCTATGCGGGCGAAAATTACGCGGAAAAGACGGCGAGTTTCCTGATAAGTTGCGGTATTACGGAAGTAGAAATAGACGCTATAAGAGATATCTTTACGGGCAAAATTGCCATAGAAAATCCGCGGCAAGAGACGGAAAACGCCGACTATCAGAATAAATTTATCGTATCGTTCAGGTGTTTCGGCAAAGCCGAACGGTTTGTTGCGGTAGATAGCGGGGCGGTTGTCGCTGCGCCTTACGATCTGGAAAACAGCTACGTATGGACGGTAAACGGCAGCGTAGCGGACTTTTCGCAGCCTATAACCGCGGATACTGATTTCGTAGCGGAAAAGGTAGAAGGATTTACCGTATCATTTATAGTGGGCGGCGAAAAGACCGAAGCGTTTTATATTACGGGTGCTACGGTAGACTTGTCGCAATTCGAAAAGGCGGATTATTACACTTTCTTCGTAAATCAGGCGGGCGACTTGCTGGACGCGTTAGTCGTCAACGGCGATACTACAATTAGCGTAATATATATAAAGAAATAAACAATTAAAAAGCCGCGCTACCCGCCTTTTTAAGAAAGGCGGGTAGCCGTTTGGTATCAAGGAGAAAAGTTATGAAAAAAGTTGCGCTTTTGGGCGATTCCATAAGGCAGATAGGCTACGGGCTTAAAGTGCCCGAACTTTTGGGCAAAGAATACGAGGTGTTTCAGCCGGAAGATAATTGTCGGTTTGTAAAATATACGCTTAGAATGATGTTCGACCTGTTGCAGAACATTAAGGACTGCGATATAATCCACTGGAACAACGGACTTTGGGATATTTGCAGGCTGTTTGAAGACGGCGAACCGTTTACGAGCGAACAGGAATACGTGGAGAATATGATACGGGTTGCTACGATACTTAAAGGCATTACGCCCAACGTCATATTTGCCACGACTACGCCTGTAAGAAAGGAAAATCCTTACAACCGCAACGAAGATATAGACAGGTACAATGCGCTTGTCGTTCCCAAACTTAAAGAAATGGGCTTTGTAATCAACGACCTTAACGGGCTTATAAGGAACGATATTGAAAAGTACATATGCGACGACCTTATTCATCTTACCGAAGTAGGCAAGGATATCTGTGCCGAACAGGTTGTAAGATGTATCAAGTCGTTCGGTTAAAGGCTATAAAGACAGTTTTTAAGAATATGAAAAAGGCTTGGCAATACCGCCAAGCCTTTTTTTCTTTAATAGGGTTTATAATTTCGAAGCATCGATAATTTCCGCAAGGAAGGGGAATTCTCTGTACTGTTCCGCATAGTCCAGCCCGTAGCCTATAACGAACCCGCAGGGGATATCGAAGCCTACGTAATCCACGTCTATATCCACTTCACGCCGTTCTTTCTTGTCCAAAAAGGCGCATATCTTTACCGAAGCGGGGTGGCGCGTTTTCAAAAGTTCTATAAAGTAAGAAAGGGTTTTGCCGCTGTCCACTATATCTTCGACGAGTATTACGTCCCGCCCTTCGATTTCGGCGGTTATGTCGTAGATAAGTTCCATCTGCCCGCTGGTAGTACCGTTTCTATAACTCGAAAGCCTTGCAAAGTCCAGCATAAGCGGTAGTTTTATGTTTTTGGTCAAGTCCGCAAAGAAATATACCGCACCTTTAAGCATACATATAATAACGGGCTTTTTGTCTTTATAGTCGCGCGTTATCTCTTCGCCTAATTCTTTGACGCGCTTTGCAATGGTTTCTTGAGTTAACAGTATTCTGTAATTATCCATATCTTTCCTTTGTGTTATAAAAATTTTACTATATTTTTAGTGTCTTTGTCAACTTTTACGCTGTCAGAAACAGCAATTCCCGCAATTATCAGCACGTCGTTTCCGTCCGCGATAAGTAAAATGCCGTTCCTGTCTTTTAGGGGTATTTTTCTGTCGGTAAAATAGTCTGCAAGACTTTTCGTTCCGCCGCCGAACTTTTTGAATCGGTCGCCCTTTCTGCGGAAACGTATCACCGCGCTTTCGGGGATCTTGTCAAAGTCCGCGTAAAATCCTTTTTTAAGTTCTTCGTCAGATATTTTTTCGCAGGGGGAAACGGAGACGGTGCGCCCGTTTAGCGCGTGTAAGCCCGTAGTAAAGGGAATAGACACGTCGTTTTCGCAAGGGAGTTCCTTAAACAGCGTTATTTTGTCGTATTCTCTCGCCGCTTTTATGCCGAGCGGAAGGTATATCGTCTTGCCGTTTTCTTTTTGGGATAAAGCGCACACGTCGTCAACGTGTATCTTCTCGTAATCGCGTTTGAGTCCTAGATTTTTAAGCGCTATAATAACCGCGCGCGCCATAACCGCTTTTGGCGTGTCAGTCGCTATTTTATAGCCGTCGCCGTGTCGGAACACCGCGTTTTCCGCAAGTGCGGATAAAAACTCGTCTTCGGTTTTAAGCGTTTCGGTAAGCCGAAGTACGCTTTTTTCCGCTTCGGGAAAAATTTCTTTGATTTTGGGTATCACGTTAAGCCGCAGAAAGTTGCGGGTGTAATCAATGCAGAAGTTGGTTTCGTCGTTTACGAACGGAATATCGTGTTTTTTGACGTAATCGGTTATTTCTGCTTTGCTTAATTTTATAAACGGGCGGTATATTACGCCGTTGTAGTCTCTTATGCCCGTAAGTCCTTTTACGCCGGTGCCGCGGAATAGGTTAAACAGTACCGATTCTAAATTGTCCGAACTGTGGTGCGCGGTAAGTACCGCGTCGCACTTGCCGTTTTTAACCGCGTCAAAAAAGCACTCGTATCTTAAAATGCGTGCCGCCTGTTCTAACGGAATTTTGTCAGTTTTGGCTTTTTTCGGGGCGTCAACTTTGTATTCTAAAATGGGAATACCGTTTTTTTCGCAGTAATCTTTTACGAACGCCGTATCGCGCAAAGAAGATTCGCCGCGTATGCCGTGTTCGACGTTTAATGCAACGGTTTTAATCTGAAAACGCGCGCAAAAGTTTACGGAAAAGTGCAGAAGCGCCATAGAATCCGCGCCGCCGCTTACGGCAACGGCAACGGTCTTTCCGTATAAGTTTTTACTGATTTCGGCGTTCATAAATATATTGTATCATAAGGGTAATAAAAATTTCAAGCGAAGAATATGCTATTTTACGGATAAAAACCGATTTTTTACTATAAACGGGTTTTCGCGGTAAAAACATATTAAAAAGTATCGAATAATTATTGACAAAAGCGAAATAATGGTATATTATATAAAAGCATCTTTTGAAAGAGTGCTTTCGGGGGGTGCTGTATCGCGGGGTGGAGCAGTTCGGTAGCTCGTCGGGCTCATAACCCGAAGGTCAGGAGGTTCAAATCCCCTCCCCGCAACCAAGGTAGTTGGACTAAAAGTCTTCTGACTTTTAGTCCATTTTCTATTATTTTAAGCCAAAATTAGGCACTTTTTAATAATTTTGGTTTCCAAGAGTATTCTTTTATTATCGAAAAATACTTTCTAACACACTTCTATCGTATTAGACAAAAACTAGGCTGTGGTGGGATTTGAACCTATTAGGAAAAAACTTTTACTAATTACTTGACTTGCGGTCAACAAAATGATAAAATAAAAATATGAAATACAACAACGAGACACGGACGAAAGTTTCCGCAGAGAAAAAAGAGAAGATTATAGAGTGCGCGTTAAGGCTGATAGAAGAAAGGGGATACGATAATGTTTCCGTTTCGGAAATTACGAAAGCGGCGGGCGTATCCAAGGGTGCGTTTTATATTCACTTTAATTCCAAAGAAGATTTAATTATAAAGCAAATAAACCTGTTTTTTGACGACGGCAAACTTGACGGGGATTTTACGGTTTACGAAAAGTTAAAACACTTTTTAATAAAGTCCGTTGAGAGAATAAAGAAAAACGGACTTAAAATGTGCCAGAGTTGGTTTGCGCACGCGGTGCAGGGGAACTTTTACGGTAAAAGTAAACTATCTTATGACTTAAAACACGTAAACGAACTCGTGAAAGACGAAAATGTTGCAAGCGAGATAATAAGCGTTTACTACGGCGCGCTAAACCTTTGGTGCTTTACCGACGGCGAGTTAGAACCCGAAAAAACGATACTAAATTATATAGAAAAATTTAAGGAGGAAATGTAAGATGAAAGAATTTGTACTAAACAACGGTGTGAAAATGCCAAACGTAGGAATAGGTACTTTCCTGTTAGAGCCGAAAGATGCCGAAAACAGCGTTAGAGAGGCGCTCAAAATGGGCTACCGTATGATAGATACTGCAAACGTTTACGTAAACGAACGTGCGGTAGGGCGCGGAATAAAGAAAAGCGGGGTTAAAAGAGAAGATATATTCGTATCCACGAAATTATGGTCGACAGAATACGAAAACCCCAACGCGGTTGACGAAACGCTGGAAAGATTAGGGTTAGATTATATTGACCTACTCTTTTTACACCAACCGACAAGAAACTGGCGTGAAGGCTATAAGCAACTTATTAAAGCATATAAAGAAGGTAAAATCAGAGCGATAGGTATTTCAAATTTTGAAGGCGAGTATATAGAAGACGTCTTAAAAGAATTTAACGTTAAGCCGCAGGTTATTCAGGTAGAGTGCCACCCGTTTTTTCCGCAGGACGAATTAAGAAAGATAACCGAAAAAGAAGATATACGTATTATGTCCTGGTATCCTTTGGGCGGCAAAGGCAGGACGGGGGAACTTTTGAGCAATCCGATAGTTCTTGCCCTTGCCGAAAAGTATAATAAGAGTGCGGCGCAAATCGTCCTTAAATGGCATATAGAGATGGGATTTATCGTTATCCCCGGCAGTAAGAACGCCGACCACATAAAAGCGAATATAGACATTTACGATTTTGCACTTACCGATGACGATATGAAAGAAATGGCAAAACTCAATAAGGGCGAGAGAAGATATACGAGAACTGAAGCTGCACTTGACAGTTTTGCCAAATGGCAACCGACTTACGAAAAGGAGTGAAATATAAAAACTGTTAAAAAAAGAGAGTTATCAATAATGACTGAATATGAAAGAATGGTAAAAGGGCTTATTTACGATCCCGCGGATAAAGAAATAGTTGCCGAGCAAATTAAATTTCAGGATAAATTGTGGGAGTTTAACAAGTTAAAACCGTCCGACTACGACAAAAAACAACGCTATATGAAAGAAGTTTTTGCCGAGTGTGGTGATAACTGCTACATCGAACTGCCATTTCACGCAAACTGGGGCGGGCGTCACGTTCACTTCGGTTCGGATATTTATGCTAATTCAAATCTCACGCTTGTGGACGACGAACATATCTACGTCGGGAACAAGGTTATGTTCGGCCCGAACGTTACCGTTGCCACCGCAAATCACCCGATAAACGCAGAGTTGAGAAGTCGCGCTTTGCAATATAATAAGGACGTTTATATAGGCGAAAACGTCTGGATAGGTGCGGGGGTTATAATAGTCCCCGGCGTTTCTATCGGTGAAAATACGGTAATCGGTGCGGGTAGCGTCGTAACGAAAGATATTCCGAAAAACGTGGTCGCCGTAGGTAATCCTTGCCGTGTCCTTAGAGAAATATCGGAAAAAGACCGTGAGGTTTTTTATAAAAACGAACCCATAGACTGGGAAAACCTATAATTTACGCTAAAAGTAAAAGGAGGAGTTATGAAAAAAGTATTGATAATATCGGGTAGTCCCCGTAAAAACGGCAATTCGGATATTTTATGCGACGAGTTTATGAAAGGGGCAATAGCAAGCGGCAACCAAGTGGAAAAAATCCGTGTTTCCGAAAAGAAGATTGATTTTTGCAGCGGTTGTTATTACTGCCAAAAATCGGGCGGCGTTTGCGCCAAAAAAGACGATATGGCGGACATATTGCAAAAGATGATAGACGCAGACGTTTTGGTTTTAGCAAGCCCCGTGTATTTTTACTCAATCGATGCACAGTTAAAAGCGCTTATCGACAGGACCGTCGCAAGGTGGACGGAAGTTAAAAATAAAGAGTTTTACTACATAGTTACTTGCGCCGATGAAGAAAGGGAGTCGCAGGAAAGGACGATTGAGTGTTTCCGTGGCTACGCAGACTGTGTGGAAGGGGCAGTCGAAAAGGGCATAATTTACGGCACGGGCGTTTACCAAAAAGGCGAAATAAAGGATACACCAGCATTTAAGGAAGCCTACGAAATGGGGCTGTCGGTTAAATAAAAGGGAGATATAAATATGAAAACCTTAGTAGCATATTTTTCGGCAAGCGGAGTAACCAAGAGAACGGCGCAAAAACTTGCGAATCAACTAAACTGCGATACTTACGAGATTAAACCCGCCGTGCCTTATACGGATGCGGATCTAAACTGGATGGATAGAAATTCGAGAAGTTCGGTCGAGATGAAAGACAAGTCGTCAAGACCTGAAATCATAAAGGACGGCTTGGACGTTTCGGGTTACGATAGAATTTTACTCGGCTATCCCGTATGGTGGTACACCGCCCCGACCATTATAAACACCTTTTTGGAAGCTTACGATTTCAGAGGTAAAAAAATAGTTCTATGGGCAACGAGTGGCGGTAGCGGACTCGGAAAAGCCAAAAACGATTTAGCAAAAAGCACCACGGCGACGATCGTTGACGGCAGGATACTCAACAACGATAAACAGATAGAGCAATTTATTAAGGAGTTATAAAAATGATTGATAATTTTACTTACAACACACCTACAAAACTTATTTTCGGTAAGGGCGTGATAAAGGAACTGCCTAAAGTTTTGGCGGGTTTCGGCAAGAATGTGCTTTTGACTTACGGCGGCGGTTCGATAAAGAAAATGGGGCTTTATGACGAAGTTTATAAACTTCTTAAAGGTTTTAACATCATAGAACTTTCGGGCATTGAGCCGAACCCCAAATACGATCCGTCGGTAATTACGGGTGCAAAACTTTGTAAGGAACATAATATTGACGTAATTTTAGCCGTCGGCGGCGGTTCGGTTTTAGATTGTTCTAAAGCGATTTCCGTTTGCGCTAAATACGACGGCGAAGGCTGGGATTTGATTTCGGGCAAAGTAAAGGCAAAGACGAGTATTCCTATCGTTGACATTATTACGCTTGCGGCAACTGGTAGCGAATACGATATGGGTTGTGTTATATCCAATACCGCTATAAACGACAAGCGCGGGTATTTGGACGAACTTTTATATCCCGCCGTATCATTTTTAGATCCGGAATATACTTACAGCGTAAATAAGTGGCAGACGGCTTGCGGGACGGCGGACGCTATAAATCACGTTTTAGAACAGTTTTTTGCGACGCCTAATTCGCAGTTTAACGACGGCGTTATGATTTCCGCATTAAAATCCTTAATGACTAACGTTAAAATCGCCTTGGAAAAACCTGATGACTTTTCGGCACGCAGCGAACTTATGTACGTTTGCAGTTGGGGATGTAACGGAATTCTCGCAAACGGTTCGGGGTATTCGGGCTGGCCGATGCACTCGATAGAACACGCGCTTTCCGCATATTTCGATATAACACACGGTGCGGGGCTTGCGATAATCACACCACGCTGGATGAAAGAGATTTTGTCTGAAAGAACAGTCGAACGCTTTATAACTCTCGGCATGGGATTATTCGGCTTTGATAAAAGTTTGCCCGATATGGAAATGGCGGGAAAGACAATAGATGCATTCTATAATTTCTTTGAGTCGATAGGTATTCCTATGCATTTAGGAGAACTCGGCGTAAAAGCAGACAAAATCGACGAAATGGCGGACCATATTTTAGTAAACGACAGCACAAACGAGCCTTGGATGTTCGCCCCACTCGATAAATCGGCACTTATCAGAATATTAAAAGCAAGTATGTAATAATGAATTAACAAAAAGGCGGTTGAGACAATTTCAACCGCTTTTCTTATTCAGCAAAGTTTATATAAGGTTTCTTTTTTCGAATTGCGTAGTCTAGGGTTTTTCTAGCACCACCCCAAGAATATTTTACATAAGCAATTAGCAGGTCGCAATTTTCAACCATCCACTCATTGCGCTTTAATATTGCAAATTTCTTTGGCACGTTTTCAAGTGGGGGATATAGAGTGCTATCATATATTTCATTTGCAATTTGTAATTTACTATAAGATGAATCCAGGTATGGAGAAATAAAAACGAGTTCTATATTTGGGAAATCTTTTTTAAGCTTTCTTAATATGGAAAAAGCAAGACTATCAAAATCACCATATCCACCAAGGTAAAATTTTGCATTAGGATATTGCCTAATTTTTTCAATAAGAGACTCTTTAATTTTGTCGGCGACGCTTTGGTCGATATTTATATTTCCATGTCCGCAGAATGTTATAATCAAATTATTACCACACATATATGTGTATAATAACACAAAAGAGAGGTAAAACGCAAACTATAAACACATAGGTGTGTCTATTATTTTTTAAATGCGCATTATAATACAACAAACACATATGGGTGTTTAGGGGTGTTATAATGAAGTTATATCAAGCAATTGCTAAAAGAACAGAAAATCTTTCATCTGAAAAGGGGTTGTCCCAGTATAAAGTTGCGCAGCTAGCGGGAACATATCAGCAAAATATAAATAGGTTAATAAACGGGGAGATCCACAATGTTAGTTCAGTTCTCGTGTGGAATATTTGCTGCGCTTTTGGAATTACATTAAAAGAATTTTATGACGACCCATTATTTGATGAAATAGACGATTAGTGATAATTTTGAGACAAGAGATAGAAATTAAGCGTATTTTTATAAAAAAGCTGGTAGTTTTGAAATATAAGCTACCTTTTTTATTTTTACGGAAAGCACCTTTATTTCCTTAAAGTTGTTCTTTACAAAATCATACAATATACTTGTATTTTAAGATAAAACATGATAAACTTAATATAATAACCTGAAAGAGGTGTAAATATGGCTATAAGTTATAACAAATTATGGAAACTTTTAATTGATAAAGGCATGACGAGAACTCAGTTGCAAAAGGCGGCGGAGATGTCTTCTACTACCTTGGCGAAGCTTGGCAAAAACGAAACCGTCTCTATGGACGTGATGCTAAGGATATGTAAAGTGTTGGACTGTGGCTTTGAAGATATAATTGATGTCACTAAGGAGAACTAGCATGCAAGAAGTATATGATTTTTTGAAAAAGTGTGGGACTTATTATTTGGCGACGGTTGACGGCGACAAACCGAAAGTCAGACCGTTCGGCACGGTAGATATCTTTGAAGATAGACTTTATATCCAGACGGGTAAAGTCAAGCCGACTAGCAAGCAGATTCATGCTAACCCGAACGTAGAGATTTGTGCGTTTGATGGAAATAAATGGTTAAGGCTTTCGGGCAAACTTGTTTCAGATGATAGACGAGAAGCAAAAAAGCATATGCTTGACAATTATCCGATGCTTCGCAATATGTATAACGAAGACGACGGCAATACGGAAGTTTTTTATTTCAAAAACGCCACGGCAACTTTCTCGTCTTTCACCGAACCGCCGAAAAAAATTAAATTTTAAGAAAAATGTTTTTAATATGAACGGAATTGTCATATTTGTTATGCTAAACTTGGTTTAGCATAAAGCAGAAGGGTGTATTAAATGTTTTATAAGATGATAACAAAAAAGCGAGATGAATGGTTTAGCGGTGAATGTTCTGTTAAAGAATTCATTTCTTATATAGAATCAAAAGGGCAAATGCGAGATGCACAAATTGATGCGATTAAAACGTATTTGTATTTAAAAATTGCCTGTGAAAATAAACCGTTATATCAGTTATTTTCGGGAGGATATTTTAACACGCTTGATTTAGATGTGCTTGAAATATCAAGTGCAACACGGGAAACTTTGCAAAAGGATAAATCACTGGCCGCGTTATACGAATACGCCTTAACGTCTGACGAAGAAGGAAATATTGTTTCGGATAAAATTATAGCGGAAATCAAGAGTAATGCCGATAAAATAGATGCCAAACGAATATTTAAGGATATTTTTTACGGCGAAACATATACCGATTTTTTGTTTAGTTTGCCTATGGGTGCAGGCAAAACATATTTAATGGCGGCTTTTATTTATATAGATTTGTATTTTGCCAAAAACGAGCCGACAAATAAAAATTTTGCACACAATTTTATAGTTTTTGCGCCATCTGGGTTAAAATCTTCTGTCGTTCCAAGTTTAAGGACGATACAAAATTTTGATCCGACTTGGATTTTACCAGAACCTACTGCATCAGCGATAAAACGTGAAATAAAATTTGAAATATTAGACGAAAACAAAACGGCTAATAAATCAAATAAAGTTAAAAATCCCAATGTGCAAAAAATTGCTTTACGTCAACCTTTAAAAGATTTGTTTGGGTTTGTGGCGGTAACAAATGCAGAAAAAGTTATTTTAGATCGTGTGGAAGAAAAGAACGGTCAGATAACTATGTTTGAAGATAGCGATGACGAAAAAGATAAAAAAGCGAACGAACTTCGTAACATAATAGGGAAAATACCATATTTATCGGTATTTATAGATGAAGTGCATCACGCAACTGACAGCGAAAGAAAACTTCGTGCAGTAGTCAATAAATGGGCAAAAAGTGATTCGTTAAATTCAATTATAGGCTTTTCGGGTACGCCCTATTTACAAGGAAGAGAAAAAGTAAAAATAACGGACAATCTGTTTGTAGCATCGCAAGAAATTTCAAATATTGTTTATTATTACCCACTTATCGACGGCATAGGTAATTTCCTTAAAAAGCCTACTGTTTACATATCCGACAGAAACGAAAGATTATATATTGTTGAAAAAGGAATCAGACAGTTTTTAGACGATTATAAAGATACAACTTATTCCGACGGCACTTGCGCAAAACTTGCCATTTATTGTGGCAGTATAGAAACATTAGAACAATCGGTTTATCCGCTTGTTGAAAGGCTTGTCGGTGAATATGGTCTTGAGCCAAATGAATCCATATTAAAATATCACGGCGGCAATAAATCTTATTCTATGCCCGTAGATAGCGAATTGGAGTTTGCAAGTTTAGACAAGCCTTTTTCAAAAAAGCGTATTATATTGCTTGTTCAAATAGGTAAAGAAGGTTGGGATTGTCGATCGCTTACGGGTATTATATTGCCGCAGGAAGGTGACTGCTCTACAAATATGGTTTTGCAGACATCGTGTAGGTGTTTAAGGCAAACAACAAAAGGAAATTTGGAAACGGCTATGATTTATTTAAATAAATCCAATGCCGATACGCTAAATAAGCAACTTGAACAGCAACATAGGATAAATTTGGATCAATTCCAAAAGGGTGGAAACAATACACCTATTACAATAAAACGTTATGATAGAACAAAACATTTGAAACTGCCGAAAGTTGATTTTTATCAATTAAAAATCAATTATACTACTGTTATTGTAAATGAGAAAAAGGATGCTGCTAAATTAATCGTAGAATCGACGAAAGACGCAAAAAGATCATCGGCGTTAATAACGCAAGCGGAATTTGGTCAAAAACTAGTCAATACGAATTTTGATACCGACGATAAAGAAAGCGGAACGGAAATCGCCAACTATTCCGTTTGGTTAAATTCTATAATTAAAGAAAGTTTTAATTTCATTTCTTATAATGACTTGCTTCCTTACGCAAATGAATTAAAACAGGTTTTTGATAAAATAACCTACTTAAATGATGATGTGCGTTATTTCAGTTCAAAATTTGATCAGGCAAAAATTAGAGCGACGATAAGAAAAGCGTTTTACGATGAGCGTTCTTTTGACACAAAAGAAGAACTAGTACCTGAAGAAGCGAGCCTTTTACACGTTGAGAATTTTACTACTGAAATTCAAACCTATAATAAAGCAGACTTTACGCCCGTTCAAGAGACGGTAGATAAAATAATTGCAGACGATAAAGGAAAATTAAAGATAGATTCTAAAATAGCGAATTATATAAAAATGCTTGAATCTATGGGCGATTATGAAACGGCTGAAAAATGGAAGATGAATACATATTCTCACCCGATGAAAGATAAATCTTTCCATTATTTGCCATACAAAACAGATAGTAGTTTTGAAATAAAGTTTTTAGATGAAATTTTAAAAGAAACAATCATTAAAGAAAATGATTTGGAAGTTTATTATAACGGCGACAGGGCTTTAACGGAATTTAAAATTAAATGTTATAAAAATACCGACGGCAGATTGAGATATATCGGTATGTACACGCCCGACTTTTTGGTGATAAATAGAAAAGACGGCAAGATTTATAAAGCATTAATAATCGAGACGAAAGGTAAAATTTATGCAAACGACCCTGCATTCTTGGATAAGAAAGCCTTTATGCCAGAATTTGTGTTAAAAAACAACGAAAAATTTGAATATAACCGTTTTGATTATTTATATTTGGAAGATTCGTTACCCGAAAGTGAGCGGATATTAAAAACCGTTGAGACAGTTAAAGACTTTTTTACGGAGAGATAAAATGGATAATTCTGATTACAGGGTAAAATTAAAACTTGATTTTGCAGAAGAGGAAAAAGTAAAAGATTTTCTTGCAAAGGCTTATTGTGCTTTTTCTGAATCTATACAAATTGATAATGAGATATCAAGTGAAACATTTAATAATTTTTGTTTCAGTGCAGGAGTTAAGGCAGACTTAGTTTACTATAATGAATATGTGAATTCACCATTGATTTTTAAATTTTTACAAAAGCATACAGATTCACTTGTGGATTTTATATACTACTTTTCAATACTTGTTAATTCATGTAAGTATAAAAGTGCTGAACAAAATAGTTGGATAAAGGCATTTAATTATTGGGCAAGTTTGGCTTGTTTACAGTTTGACTTTATTGAAGATGAAAAAAAGTTTTTTATATTTCCTAAAGGTGCGAAGGAGTTAGATGATAAATTGATTTCCGAGCCGTTGGAGTGGTTAAAAGATTATAAATTATCACATAAAGCATTTATTAAAGCACTAAAAGATTACTCTGAAGTAGATGAAAACACGGCAAGTCAGGTTGCCGACAATTTAAGAAAAGCGTTAGAAACTTTCTTTCAAGAATTTTTTGAGACAAGTCAGTCTTTGGAAAACTGTAAGAGCCTTTATGGTAAATTTATGAAAGATAAAGGGATTTCGACCGATATTTCTAATAACTTTGAAACTCTTTTGCAATTATATACGAACTACAATAACAATAACGCAAAGCATCATGACAAGGCAGAAATAAAGGCGTTAGAATATATTTTATATCAAACAGGCGCAATTATAAGACTATTGATTACTTTAAAACAGGAGAACAAATAAAATGGCTATTAAGTATATACCATTCTTTCCAGAACCTATCGAAGGACAAGCATTGCTTGATAATTTTAAAAGAACTTTAAGATATAAAGGCGCGGGCGAAGTGCAAGATAAACTTCGTCGTGGTATGCCGCTTTACGAAATGGAAAAAGTAGAATCGGTACTCGGCGGTAGCGATGAAAATCTTGTTATTCACGGCGAATGTGTTTCCGCTTGTGCTTATTTTAAAGATAAAGGCATAAAAGTTGACCTTGTTTACATAGATCCGCCGTTTGCAAGCGGAGCAGATTATGCTAAAAAGATTTATATTCGTAAAAATCCGAAAGTTGCCGAATTGATTGACAAAGCCGAACAGGAACTCGATAACGACGACTTAAAAGAGTTTGAAGATAAAATGTACGGCGATGTTTGGGATAAAGAAAAATATCTTAATTGGATGTACGAAAATTTAATGGCAATAAAATCCGTTATGAGCGAAACGGCGTCCATTTATGTCCATTTGGATTGGCATATCGGACATTATGTGAAAATTTTAATGGATGAAATTTTTGGTGAAGATAATTTTAGAAATGAGTTAATATGGAAATATTTTGGACCAACGAGTGGCAAGAATAATTATCCACGAAAACATGATGTTATTTATTTCTATGTAAAGAATATTGAAAAATATTATTTTGATTTTAATGCGTGTTTAGTAGATTATGACGAAAAAGCAATAAAAAGATATGATAAAATCGATGAGGATGGTAGAAGATATAAATTATATAACGAAAAAGATGGGACAGTACGAAAAGCCTATATGAATGAAGGAACGCCTACTGAAGTTTTTGAGATTCCTGGGATTCAAAATCCAGACTATGCAACACAAAAACCCGATGAACTTGTGTCTCGTTTAATAAGGGCGTCGTCAAACGAAAATATGATTGTTGCGGACTTTTTCAGCGGTAGCGGCGTTACATCGGCAGTTGCAAGTAAATTGAACAGAAAATTTATAGCAGGCGACGTAAACTTAAATTCTATACAAACGACAAGGGATAGGCTTGTTTCTATAGGTGCAAAGTTTGATTTGTTGGAAATAAAAGACGGCGTTTCTTTATATCGCAACCCCGTGCAAACTATGGATAAAATAAAGTCGCTTATTACGGGGCTTAAAAACGAAGATTCGCTTGACGAGTTTTGGGAAGGCGCAATTTCTGACAGCAAGTTGGGGCTAATTCCCGTTTACGTTCCTAATTTAATGGATAGTACTACTAAGCTTTTAGACGAAGTATTGATGAATCGTATTTTGCACGAAGCAATACCTGAACTTGATAGTTCCGTTAAAAAAGTTATCGTTTATTACGTTGATATTACGGATAAAGCGGAAATAGAAAAGTTTATTAAAGACGACGACAGTACTATGGTAGAAATCGAACTACGGGATTTAAAAGAAATTTTAGACGACGTTGTTGTTGATGATCATATTGAATTTACTGTCGAAGAAAATAAAGACGATTTATTGGGCGGATATATTATTTCCGTAGATAAATTTATTAGCGACAGGGTAAGCGGAAAGATATTAGAATTTAACCAAAAATCGCTTGCAAATTCAAGCGAGAAAAAGCCGTATAAACCTATTACTATAAGTGAAGACGGTTTAGAGATGATAGAATTTATTTCGCTTGATTGCACGGCAGACAGCGGTGAATGGCATTCCGATAGCGAGATAAAAGTAGAAGGCAAAACGAGTTATGTAACTATAAACGGCAAAAAGACAAAAGAGTTTTGGGACGGCACTATCAAGTGCGAGAAAAAGCCTTTACGCTTAAAAGTCCGTAACATCTGCGGCGACGAAAGCGTAGTTATTGTAGAATAGTTTCAGTTGTTCTAATTAGAAAAGGATGTAATAAAAAGATAATTACTACGAAATATTTGGAGATATTAACGAATGTATCAAGCGATAAAGCGGTATTGCGAGAATGATAAACAAAATGGTCTTTTCCTTTTGGATATGCCAACGGGATTTGGAAAGACTTATAATGTTATTAAGTACATTTATGATGCTTCTATAAATGAGGCTAATAAGGATAAAAAATATTTTTTTATTACTACTTTAAAAAAGAACCTTCCGACAGTTGAATTAGAACAGTGGTTTAAAGAAAACGGTAAAGCTGATCAATTTAAAGAAAAGTTTTTGTTTATTGACTCCAATGTAGATTGTGCGATCGAACATTTAACGGAAAAAGTTAAAGATTTAATTCCTAATGACATTAAAAAAACAGATGAATACAAAGAATTTGAAAAAGGTATTAGATTTCTCCAATCACAAGATACAGACACGAAACTGAAGGCTTTTGTTAGTAGTATTCAGGACACATTAAGAACAAAGACAGAACCCGCTTTTAGAAGACTGCTACAGACTATGTTAGCAAAAGAGTATCCATCAGTAGATAAAAGGTTGTACGCAATTAAAACCGAAAAACGATGGCAATGGCTTGGCGAATTATACCCTGCAGTTTTTACGAAGGATCGTCAAATAATTTTTATGAGCGTGGAAAAATTTTTGTCTCGTAATTCAACTATTGTTGAAACTTCTTATGTGTTTTATAATTCGAGTATTATTGAAAATGCAGTTATTTTTATAGATGAATTTGACGCAACAAAGGAGACGATTCTTAATAATATTATACAAAATGGTTTGCGTGACAGAATAGATTATGTTGATTTATTCCTTTCTATATACGGTCCATTGCAAACCGCTTCTTTTCCAGCAGCATTAACAATACCATCGAAGAAAAGAAAAGCAAGCGATTATGCAAATCAATCGCTTCAAGCTGTAATTGATGGGATAAAAGAGAAAGCGGAAATAATTTATGATACATACTCTCTTCAATTTAATCACCGCACAAATGTAGATGAAAATAATTCACGTAATTTTTTGTTTCAAGATCATCAGTTTCATTCTGTGCTAAACGGCAACAATAAATATGTCACAACAACGAGTATCAAAACTGATCGTATAAATGCCATAAAGTTTACTGAAGAAAGACCAGAACTGGAATCAAACAATATTCAAATATTGCTGGGTAAACTAAGAGGTTTTATTTCGTGGTTTCTTGGCGGGGTAAATATTCTTGCAATTAACTATATGCAACGAAAGTTGGAGGAAAAGAGAGATGGAGATGAAGATTTTACCTTTGAATATGCAATTCGCTCGGTCTTATCACTTTTCCGTTTAAATCAGATATATATAGACTTTTTAACATCACAAATTCTTATTTCAAGCCATAAGGCAAAAGGTGATATTCAAAGTTCAGAATTTGATAAAACATTTTATGAGAACGGGTTCAGGTATTATGCTTTTGAAGATGATGCTGGACACGATATGCAATCTCGTATGATGATGTGTTCTTTTCAAAATACACCAGAAAAGATTTTATTAAGATTTTGTGAGAAAGCGAAAGTAATCGGTATTTCTGCAACAGCAACTATAGATACCGTTGTTGGCAATTTTGATCTCGATTATCTCAAAGCAAAAATGCAATCTTCTTACGTTGAAATGTCAGATGAAGATTATAATCGTTTGAGTCGCAATTTTGAGGAGACTCAGTGCGGATATAATCAAGTCAATATTCATACGGAACTTCTTGGTGATACTGACTACAATTCATATGGGATCAAGTCGTGGCAGCGTGTTTTTGATGACAGAGAAATTGCTGAAGAAGCATATAATATTGTCCAACGAAAACGTAGTGATAACGAAAATAATTATAATTCAGAGCGTTATCTTAGAATAACAGAAGCATATAAGCAGTTCTTGTGCCATGCGGATATTAAATCGTTTCTTTGTGTTCTAACTAAACATCCACAATTTAAAGATAGTACTCTTGATTTGAATACAATTTATGATCTTTTTGAATTAACAGCAAAAGTGTTTCAACCTGGCTTTGATGCACGCAAATCGGTAGTGAAACTTGATGGGGATGAATTTGATCAAAAGAAGAATGATGTAACACGAAGGTTAGAAAGAGGTGAAAAACTCTTTGTAATTTCAGTATACCAGACGATTGGTGCCGGGCAAAATCTCCAATATAAAGCACCTGCGACAATAATAAAATCGCTTATAAAGGTCAATGACCGTGATAGTGGCGAAAAGGATTACGATGCTATTTATCTTGACAAACCAACAAATCTTTTAGTGAATTTTATTCAAGGACAGTCAGTCGAAGAAGATCAGTTTGCAAAAGCGTTATTTCAATACGAATTTTTACAAGAAAATGCGGAAATATCGATTGATGAAAGTGTTAAATCTATTAAAAACGCATTTCGTGCATTCATGAGTAATGGGTCAGCAAAAGGAGAATATGTTTCCAATCAGCGTGATTGTAAAAGCATTAGAATGTTGGCAACTCGGTATATTATTCAGGCAATAGGAAGGATTTGTAGGACAAATTTAAAGCAAAAGGATATATATGTTTTTGCAGACAGTCGAATAGCAGAAAGTTTAGATGTCAGTGTTGTTGAAAAAAGAATTGTTAATCGTGAGTTTTCCGCGTTATTGGGTCGAATTTCACAGGTTCATTACAAATCACCAGAGGAGCGTTCGCTTGAAGCAAAAGCGGCTTTAACTTCAATTCGGGTAAACAAAGATATACGCAACATGATAGAAGAAGATTGGAACGATAAGAGTATAGAGAAATGGCAAGTACTTCGTGATCTCGTTTTAAGATATCCAACGCTATCGCACGAAGAAGTGTCTCGTAATTTTGTGGCATATAATTATTATGTAGAGATGCCTAAAAAGGCAAATCGTATTTATTACAATCAAGAAGAAGATTTTAATAAGATATCGGTTGGTTTTGTAAAGGCTTCGGAATATAAGTATACTTTATCGGCGGAAGGGGCTAAGCTTATTCAATTAATGTCGTTTCCTGATATTAAACAGTATTTTAAATCTGCTGGATATGCTACCGAATTTGCCGAAAATGACTTTATTATGTCCCCACCACTTTGGAATAACATATACAAGGGAGCTTTGGGGGAAGTTGTGGGAAGGTATTTGTTTAACAAGATTCTGTCTGTCAAATTGGATGACATTACCGATCCTGAAATATTTGAGCTTTTTGACTTTAAGGTGAGATCATCTTCTGTATTTTTAGACTTTAAGGACTGGCAAGAATCAACTGATTCTAACTGGGACAAGCAGATAAGAAAGATTACAGAAAAAGCAAACAAATGCGGCTGTAAATGTGCCATTATTGCTAACATATTGACGGCGAATAGCAGATACAGTGTTAGGGAAAGCACTGAAAACGGTGTCCATATATTAATTGTGCCTGCACTGCTTTTAGAGTCTACTCATGATGTTTACACGGATGCATGGAAAAAAATTAAGGAGTGCATTGAGAAATATGGCGATTCAGACCAATAAAATCGAAGCTGAAATAAATTACGTAGCACTTGATAATAAATATGATTTTTTTGTTTTAACAACTACAGAGAAATACATTAAAGGCGGAGCAATGATATTAGATGCGCCGTCATCAATACTTCGTGTACAAGCAATACATTTTACCAACGGAAAATGTTTTTTCGTTATGGTGTTTAAATCTGCAGATAATAAAAACAAATTAAAGGAATTAATACAATCATATAGCGAAGGTAGATATTTAACTATCAATCAATTAAACAGTAGCGATCTTGAAGAAAAAGATTTGCTCCAGTTACTTATCAATGGATTGTCTAATTCACGCAATCCATTACTTGGGTTTAGCAATTTAACAGGACATTTATATTGTTTCCATCCATCATGGCTTAAACATAAAAGGACAGGGTCTCAAGAAGAAATAGTTAAAGTGCCCTGCATTGAATTTCATGTAGTAGACGAAAATAAATTATTGATAGATGTAAGGACTTTCAGTTCAGTAAAACTTAGGAATAAGATCACCTTTCGCAAAAAGAAATTTGAAGAATATCCTAAGTATAGTTTCGCAACAAATAATACATTAAAGCGAATAACTGAATCGTGCGACGATGCGAGTTATATTTTAAGGCAAACAGATGGTGCAAAGACAGAAATACCGTTTTTGGACATTCTAAATACCGAAAAATTTATGCAAAGCAAAATGGGTGTTTTATCTGCCGTAATTGAGCAATTCAATAAGGTATATGTGGGGGAGGCGTCTATTAAATTTAGTAGCATAGACGAGTATAAACGAATAGACCATAAGAAAAAAGCAGAGGAAGAAAATAAATCGAGAGTTGTTTCCATTTTAAAACAGAACAAAATACGAATTGTTGATCAAATAGGGAATGGGTATTCAGAAGAGTTCTGTAAAACAATGTCGAGATTATTGGAAAGAAAATATGGAATTAAACCCTCTTTAGGGACCCGCTTATCAAAAAATGGACTTAATATAGTTTTAATACACAATGCAGCCTATTATATTGATGTGGAAGATCCGCATGATGTTGTTAAGTCAAATTATGCTATTCAACATGTTACATTAGAAGATTTTTCTAATAGTGCTGAATTTGCGATTGCTACTGTTGTTAATGAGTTAATTATTAAAGATGATTTGAGATCTGGAAAAATATCATTATTTGATTGGAAACGACTTTCATTTCAAGGTGATTTTATATTCGGGACTGAGGTTGTTGAAAACGAAATAAAAAAATATTTGTTTATGCGTATTCATCCAGATGGCTCTTTTGTAATACATAAATGTGAATTTGATTTATTTTCTGCAAATGAATATATGAAATATGCAAAAATATATGAAGATGCTAAAGTTGCTTCTGAAACGGTTCGAGGCATAATAAGCGATGATAAAGGAAATATAAATATTATTAAAGATACGGATTGGTTTACAATTCCAAATATTAACTGTATTAAATCTGAGTTAGAGAAAGGTAATACAAAGATTCGGGGCAAAGAGGCAAGAATGCGTTTTCTCGATGCAATATTAGATATAAAATGGTTTCAAAACGGGGAAGATGTTTTCTATTTTGCAAATGACATTGGGGACGGAATGCGCACATTAGTGCAACGTGCTGCGAATATAAGAAAAATAGTTGCACATGAGAACTCGGAATTGTTTTTTGATAAAATCTCCCCATTGTTTGATGTGACTTTTGTCCGCAATGGTCAGTTAACAGTTGTTCCGTTCCCGTTCAAGTATTTACGAGAAGATTTTGATTATATGAAAAAAGTTAATGAAGATGACTAATGATTTTGTAATCACTAATGGTAAATGAACTTTCCATACTAAACAAGTATTTAGGCGAGAGTAGTTTAAGGGATACTACTAGAATTATGTTTTTATAGAGAAATGTTTGGAAATACACTATGGATATTTTAGAAAAAATAAGTGAATTATATGGGAAAATTTATAAATACAATTCTTTACTTTTAAAAAAATCAGAAGATTTATTGTTAGAAAATAAGTACGATTTTGATGATATATTTGATTTTTATATAACTTCACATGCTTTAGGATATTTGAAAAATCTTTATTTCGGGAATATACAAAGTGCAGGGTTTTATCTTAATATCAGATGTATTATAGAAGGACTTGCTATAAAACAGTTAAACGCTCAAGGTAAGATAAGCATTGAGATGAAACAACTACTGCAAAAGCAAGTTTTTTTAATAGAATATAAGAACTATTTTCAATTCAGTGATATATCTGATAAAATTTTATTACCAGAAAAATTACAATATGATTATGATAAAGCTGTCGAATATTATAAGGAAATACTACACAATCGATTTGATAATAAGACGATATTAGAAATATGCAAATCGAAAATCCCATTTTTATGCAATCCAAAGATTAGTTTTCATAAAATAATTGAAAACACTTTAGGCGAAAAAGCAACTTCCATATATGGGATATATAGTTCAATGATACATTCGTCGAATAATATTCCTTATACAATGGAAGAGCTTAATAATTTTGCTATCGCCATATTCCCATATATCGTTGAAAACTTTGATGTATTACCGAGTGGCACTTCGCTAAAGGATGAACTATATTTGTTAGCGTCTCAAATAGGGAATTCATTAACCCAGTGTTTTACGGATATAGGCGATATACTAATAAATGTTGCAAATGTTTTTGAAAAAAAATTTAATAATAATTATGTCACAAATACTTTTAGAAAATTATCATATGTTCTGTCAGATTTTGCAATAGAAAAAAACATTGGTTTAACAGAACAAATAAAAAGTAAGTGGAAAATCCTTTTAGAACATTTTGCCGTCTTTAATTTTCAATATTTTAATGCTAAACATGACGAAAATATATATAAATTAATGGACAAGCATAGAATACTTCAAGAAAAAAGGAATCTATCAATAAAATTTGTTTTAGATGACGAATATGAACTTTACTGTAAAATTTATTCAACTAATCACTGTGAAAAGGCCACATTTGATAAAGCATTTTTACAGCCTCTAGGTTATCTAATTAACGAGAAAGGGATTGTGCCTAAAATCGTAGATTTAATAAAAGATTTTTCAAAACTTTTTGGGGCTGATAAGTTAGGGGAAATAACTGCCGGAAAATCTATGATTTTAGATTACGTTGAAAGTCAAATGATATCTCATGCTAACGGATATATGTGGTTTGCAAATAATGGCGCTTGGGGAGATGTAAACAGCGTTCTAATCAATACTTTGTTAAGCATAAAGTTGATTCTAGAAAAAATGCAAGCTGTTTTTAAGGTTCATAGAGAAATAGAAGGGACAAAAGAATATAAAACAATAATAAATCTCTTAAGGAATAGTCTAAAAAAGCTGGATGTTAATTTGAAAAATTTGCTTGAAATATTAAGTTTGCCAATGATTAAAAAGCCTTATTAGATTTTTGATAATGTTTATAATAAATAAAGGATATCCAAATGAAAATAATTAAAAGTACGCAATTGAAGAAATGGTTTTATTATAATAGCAGAAAAACTCAGTCTATTTTTCCAGAATTAATACGAAAATTAATTCGTATGTCAATCAATAGAACTTCAAATATTCATTTACCATCAGGGGATTCTATATATACTACAGGATGGGATGCTATTGTCAAACATAATGAAGTAAAGCATGAGTTTGTGCCACTAGGATCATCCTTTTGGGAATTGGGGACAAATAACAATAGTGTAGCAAAAATAGAGGCTGATTATAAGAAAAGAAAAGCTCAATCTACTATTTACGACAAATCTCAATATACATATGTTGCAGTAACATCAAGAATTTTAGACTCTGGGAAAAAGGAGGAAATATGCGAACAAATAAAGAAAGATAAAAATTTTAAAGATGCAATAATTATTGATGCAAATGATCTAGAATGTTGGCTGGAAGGCCATATTGATATTACAATTTGGCTGTTAAACAAATACGAAGAAAGTATTAAAGATTATGAAATTAATACTGTCGAAAATATTTGGCAAGAGATATCGCAATCAACAAATCCAAAACTAACTGAAACAATTTTTACGACAGGAAATCAAGCGCAGGCTACTCGGTTTATTGATGACATTACAAATAATCTTGTAACAGGGAACAATTATTATGCGGTTTGTTCTCCTTTTTATGGGCAAGAGCATGCTTTATTTTTTGCTGTGGCAAGTATTATAAGTTCAAATAATGAAGCACTTATTGAAAGGAGTATTGTCGTAGAAAGTCAAGCTGGATTAGATATAATAAATGCATTTTGCGAAGATAAAATAATAATATTAAATTTTAATTGTTTCGATAAAAGATTAAGCAAAAACACAACAAACAAGTATATTTTTCTAGAAAATATAACGGCGGGAATTCAATTAGAATTAGTTTCACAGCAAGATTTTACAAAAGCTATAGAAACATTGGGATATTCAGCAGGCGAGGCATATAGGATTTCATATACAGTAGAAAATAATGCGGTTGCATTAAGAAGGTTGTTGGCACAAGTGCCAACATTAAAAAAACCACGGTGGGCAAGAGAGAAGAATAAAAATGACTTAATACCGTTAATGATTTTGGGTGAAATAAATATGAATAAATTATCCGATATTGAGATGTTAAAAGCAATAGTTGGCGATAATTATGATCAGTATTTAGAAACCTTAAATTTTTGGACGGAAATCGGGTATGCACCTTTATATAAATATGAAGATGTTTATAGAATTTGTAGCAAAAAAGAATGTTTTGAAAATATTCAAGTTGATCACTTTTCAGTAAAAATCAAAAAAATAGAAGACAAGATAAAAGAATTGTTTTGCAATAAAGACATAGATAATAATCTATTTAATGAGAGAACTATAAGAAATATAATAGAAGCGTTCATTATCATGGCGCAACAATCAGAAAGGAATCAACTTCATTTTGATTTTTACGTTGAAGAAATATTTAAAAATGTTAGTGGCAACGAAGTGCTTTATGAAAGAATAAAAACATTTTTGTCTCTTTTAGCAGAATTATCACCTCAAAAATTTATTAAATATATTGAAGGTGAAATTGCAAACGATAATCCTGTTTTTAATGCTTTGGTAAATAAAGAAAGTAGTGTTAATAGCTGCGATTTTGTAAACTATATATCTTATGGATTAGATAGATCTTTAAGGTTAAAGGAAACCGTTGTAAAATCATTAAAAGTGTTGTTGCAACTATATTATCATGTCAATGAAAATCTGCTTCTATTAGAAAGAATTCAGGAAAGTTTTTCTCCAATTACGGTTGGACTATTTCCCATTTCTTTACATAGAAAAACCGAACTTTTATTTAATTATATTAAAGATCAAGATTCGAATAAAACAAAAAAGATAATGGAAGGCTTATCATCTGGCGGTAAGCTGAATATGATGATTGCAAGCGCACGGTCTTATCGGCAATTTGATGAACAAGAAAAAATTCATTATACCTATCAAGACTATTTTGACCTGCAAAGCCAGGCGATAAAATGGTTAATTAATAATTCATCTCAGTCAGATTTAGCAAGTTTATTAGAGAAAGCTTTAAATAATATATATTATCGTCCAAAAAATTTGTTGTGTGAAGATTTAGAACAAATAAAACAAAAATGTTTAACTGACAACGTAAGCGATGAAGTAAAGGCTGAATTAAATGTTAAAGTTTTGTCAAAAATTGAGGATTTAAAAAAGTTTGATAGAAAGTATAAAAACGATTATTTGCCAATATTGCAAGAGTTTTTAGATGCTATTGCCCCAACAGATACCTATATTAGTTATAGATATATGTTCACGCAAGATAATTTCCCATTAGCTAATCCCATAAAATTTGAAAGTAATGCAAATTGGTATGAACGGGACAATGAAAGTAGAGAAATATTACGCAAAAATGCCATTGAAGTTTTATTGAAAGAATATGGTGAAAATATTTTAGAAAGAATTATTAATGATGCCACAAAAAAATCATATAGTATTTGGAAACTTCTCTTTTGTTATTCTAAAGACAAGGAAAAAGATATTATACAAATGATAAAACTTAAAGAACAGGTTGGGCTTTCTTTTTATTTATCTAGAATAGAAAATGCTGTTTTAGTTAAATATATAGACATCGCCGAAAATGAAGAGGATGCATTCATTTTTTCTTGTTTGCCATTTAATATCCAAACTATTAATTTTGTAAGTGGTAAAACTAATGAAAAATTATATTGGGAAGGAAGGAGATTATATTTTAATGATGAATTATCTTTTGAGCAAGTATTCGATAAAATGTTGAAGTTTTATCCAACAGGATTATTGGATTATTTTGCTTATAGGAGAGATTATTCATACGAGGAAGGAATTTTATTATTAAACGCATTGGCAACATATTTACAAGAAGAGAATAACGAAATAAGAAGACTGGATTTCTATTCACTAAAAGAAATAATAAAGAAAATGGACAATAAGTATTATACTAAAGAATTGTCCAAATGTGAATTTGACTTATTAGAGTATATATTAACGGATTTGGAAGATTATCCTTTAGGAATTAAAAAATATTTTTGGGATAATCCAAAGGAATTAGGAGGATTGCTGTCTGAATTGTATAATAAAAGAGATAAATTACAACAAGGAAGTTTAGGTGCTAAAATTTTTTTTGAAGCACACATATCACTAGGGGAAAAATCATTTATTCCTAAAGAGTATATGTTGCAATATAAGGAAAAGCTTTATAGTTGGGCAATGGAGATAATTAATGTAAACTCTATAGATAATAAAAATTTAAAAATATTTTTGAAATTAGCTGTAATAAATACTTTAGCCAAATGCCCTAAAGAAATTAATGCTAAAATTTGGCCGATAAAAGAAGTAGCGGATATTTTAGAGGAATTGTCAAAAGAAGATTTTGATTCACCCGAAAGAGTCTCAAGCAATTTCTACTGTTCTTTTTTTAATACGAGAGGTATGAGAACAATAGGAAATGGAGAAGAGGAGTTTGTGTTAAATGAAGAGTATTTAGCATATAAAGACTACTATGATGTTTCCCATCCTGTGGTTGCCACAGCACTGGGATATATAGCAAATGGATATAAGGAAGAAGGGGAAATGGACAAACGGTGGTATTTATTTGGGGAATATTAATGTAATAAAACATTAATTGGAAAATCATTAAAGTCGGTAGATAACTATCGACTTTTTTAATTTATTCCAGGCTAGATATAAGCGATTATCATACAGTAAACTGTAAAACTAATTTGATACAATAAAGAAAACAAATAAATATTATAAACATTTTATTAAAAGCACTTGATTTTTTTGAAAAATTGTTTTAGAATATAATTGCATTTGGAAGAATGCGAGATTAGGTCGGCAGCGAAATGCTGGTTGTAAAATGACGGGATCTACTTTGCAGGGATGCAAGTTCCGCAGAGAAGATCAACTCAATTTATAATTAATATTTGACTGATTTGACCTTAGCGTACGAGCCCGTAGTGGGCTTATTATGTAGAGGTCTATTTTTATTTCTTCCTGTGCAAAAAATATTTTACAGGAGGATTTTTTTATGGCAATCGATATTGAAAATATCGAACACACAATAGGTTATACTTTTGAAAATAAGGATCTATTGAAACAGGCGTTCGTCAGAAGGAGTTATTCAGAAGAATATGGCGGGCAGAACAATGAGGTATTGGAGTTTATCGGAGATAAAGCACTGGACCTTGCAGTTGTCAGATTGATGATGTTGCGGTTTGGTGAAATTACCGAAGATAAGGAATTGAGCGAGTTTAAGTTAACTAGTCCTAAGTATTTTAAGACAAAGCTCGGCGAGGGAAAATTTACCGACATAAAGAAACTGCTCGTTCAGAAAAAAACGTTATCAAAATGCATTGATAGATTAGGATTTCATAAGCAATTGATAATGGGAAAAGGTGATATAGAACAAGGCGTAGAAAACCAAGATTCAGTAAAAGAAGACTTGTTTGAGGCAATAATAGGAGCGATTGCTCTGGATTGCGATTTTAATATGAGACAAATTAGTTATGTGGTTGACGCCATGCTTGATGTCTTGGCTTTTTTTAAAAATGAGGATTTTAATGCTAATTATGATGGCAACTATGTGTCGTGGCTACAAGAGTGGACACAATCGCAAGGGTATGGTTTACCAAATTATACGTATACCTTAAATACTGATGATAATTCATTTACTTGTCGTTTAACAATAACGGGGAAAGATGGTTTTAGACATTTTGAATTGGGTGATGGGTTTAGTCATGCAAAAGCAAGAGCTGTAGTTGCATATAAAACATTTATATACTTACGCGAACAAGGTATAATAAAAAATAGATTTGAAGATGCAGTTGGTAAACCGTATTTTGAAGAATCTATCCGACAATTGAATGAATTATATCAAAAGAGATTAATAGCGAAGCCTGAATATTCTTTTAATGAAGAACATGATGAAAACGGTGATTCAATTTGGTTTTGTACTTTAACAGTCGAAGGGTTTGAAAAGAAAGTAGAAGAAGGCTCTAATTCAAAAAAAGACGCTCAAAGGTTTGCTGCATATAATTTTCTTTGCTACATCATGGGAATAGAGGAAGAATTAAAGGGAAATTAATAAATTATAATAAAAACAATGCTATCATAATGGAAAGTATTGACCTAGTCATAAAATAGCGGTAGAGAACCTATCGCTATTTTTTATAGTTTATGGTAAAATATAAAGGTCAAAAGGAGGTGGGGCTATGATTGCGTAGGCGTCCACTATCGGCAAAGATAAGTGGACGGGAAAATCAAAACAATTTAATAAAAACAGGAGGTATTTATGTGAAAATAACGTATAAGGATTTTGTAGAAATCCAAAAGTTAAAGAAGCAAGGAATAACGAGAAACGAGGCTGTCCTAAAAACCAAATACACGCAGTACGTAATATATAAATACTGGGATATGCCCGAAGACGTGTTCCTTAAAGAAAAAGACCAGACCAAGTCGGAATACAGCAAGTACCGAGACGTTATCGTCGAGATAATAAACGAGAACAGCACTCTTCCCGCAAACGTAATTCACGATAGGCTGAAAGAACGGGTCGGCGCGGAAAACCTTGCGTCTATGAATTCCTTTTATCGGTACTTAAAAAGCCTAAAGCAAAGGATGGGGCTATCCGACAAAAAGGTTTCAGTTCGCCAGATGGTAGAAGAAACTCCGATGGGTGAAGAAGCGCAGGTAGACTTCGGTCAATACCAAATGCCGAATATGTACGGTGGCGTAAACAGAGTATATTTCTTCTGTATGGTGCTGTCGTACAGTCGGATGAAATACGTGTACTTTCTATCAGAACCGTTCGACTCGCTGACGTTTGCCTATGCACACGAACTAGCTTTTAAGTATTTCGACGGCAGGCCTAAAAGGATACTGTACGACCAAGACAGGACGATGGTAGTAAGCGAAAACTGCGGGAATATAATTTTCACTAAAGAGTTCGACGCTTACCGAAGAACGGCGGGGTTTGAAGCGATGGTTTGTAAACCTTACGACCCGGACAGCAAAGGTAAGGTAGAGAACGTCGTAAAGTTCGTAAAGCAAAACTTCCTTGAAGGCAGAGAGTATTGCGGGATTGACGCGCTTAATAATCAATGCCTGGCGTGGCTGGACAGAACGGGGAACGGCAAGATACACCAAGCGACTAAAAAGACGCCGCGGGAGTTATTTGTTAAAGAACAGCCGAAACTTACAAAGCATCACCCCGTAGAAATCGACCTGAATAAAACGAGAGTGGCAAGGGTATCCGACCTATACTACGTGACCTACAAAAACAACAGATATTCCGTTCCGCCGAGTAAGTGCAAAATCGGGGACAGAGTAAAGTTGGAAGTCGAAGGCAATGCACTCAATATTATCGACGTAGCGACCGACAAAAAGATAATTACTCACCGATTGCTGCAAGGGAAAGGCAAGGCAAACGTCGAAAGGGAGATGCCTATTGACAAGAACTACTTTAACAAAGCCAAAGAAAAGTACGAGTCAAGCAGCGTGGTAGTCAAGTTTATCGAAAGGATAGAGATGACAAAGCCACGGTACTTAAAAGAACAGGCACGGCTGTTGCATAAAATAGAAAAGCAGTATTCAAAGGACGATATAATTTCCGCAATAGTGACTTGTTCGAGTGAAAATAGGTTTTGCTTTACCGAAGTGCTTTCGGAACTCTTGATTCAGGTAGGCGAAAGAAATCTTAAAGAGATAGCGCCGAAACGGACTGCGTCTAGGTATAAAAAACTCGCTAACTACAATCTTTTGACGGAGGCTGACGATGGACTTATCTAGAATAAAAGATTTGGCGAACAGGTTAAGTCTGACTAACCTTGCGAGAAGCCTTACGGAAATACAAGGCACGGAAAAAGAGTGGCGGTTTTTGGAAAAGGTGCTACGGACCGAACAGGAAATACGCGACGGCAACAAAGAACAGACGCTAATAAAAAGAGCCAAGTTCCCAGTTATAAAAACGATGGAAGAGTTTGAACTGGACGCACAGGAAAAACTGACCAAGTGGCACTTAACTAAACTATCGGAAACGAAATGGATAGAAGACAGATACAACGTTCTTCTAATCGGTAGTGCGGGAACGGGTAAAACCCATCTAGCCGTTGCAATCGGGTTAAAGGCGATAGGCAATAACAAAAAGGTAGTGTATACGACGGTAAACGAGTTGCTGTTTCTAATAAAGACACAGCAGGAAGTTAAGAAAAGCAAAATCAAGTTGGACTACATAGAAGACTGCGACGTGGTAATAATAGACGAACTCGGTTATACGCCGTTAAGCCGAGAAGAGACGCTTACCCTTTACAAAAAGATAGACGGACTTAATAAAAGGAAATCCCTTATAATAGCCACGAACAGAACTTTCGAAGGCTGGGGAGACATCTTTTACGATGAACAAACAGCCGAGACCTTACTTGACAGAGTCGTAGAGAACTGTCAGGTAATAACACTTACAGGCGGTAGTTACCGACTGAGAACCCACAAAGGTATATTTGACGTTAACTAACCCTTGAAGATTTAATTTGATTATAAATAAAATTTAATTTTGATTATTCAGTTTTTTCGCTAGAAAGAACTTTTTATATATAAAAGATTTTTGATTTGGTGAGAAAGTGAGAACGCCTAAGGGGGTAGGGGGGGTAAAAACCCCGGTAAAACACCCCCCTAGCGGGGCCGCAAAACCGTGCGAGTTTTCGCAAAATCAAAAATCAAACGCGCAAAATCACGCAAGTTTTCGCAAAATCAAAAATCAAACGAGATCGTTAATTATTTGTTTTTACAAATTTCTTACGCATTTGCCGGTAAAAGCGTCCTGAAACATCATAAAGTAGCCGTCGCCTTTTAAGTTGAATATAGATAGCGGCACGAAACAGCAGTATCCTGCGAGTTCTTTGGGCGGGGTATCGCGATAGGGCGACGGCACGCCGTAGCATACGTATTTTGCTTTATCGTTTTCTTTAATTACGCCTACGACGTAATACTTATCGTCGGCGTAATTAATTTTGACGAAACGGCTGCCGCCGATTGCCTTTTCAAGTTCCGTCTCTCTCGGATATCTGTCCAAAAGCCCTTCGAGTTCGTTTTTTACCGTGAGATAGTAGGGCGTGATTTCGCCGCTTCTATCGTGCGTTTCATTTTGAGATAAGTCAAGGTCTTTTTGGCTTTGTTTTTTTTCTTGCGGGCGGAAAATAGCGTCGTCGCCGCCTTCACTTCGTATATACTCACTTGACAGTTCCTTTATTGCGGAAAGTTTTTGCCGCATATCGTTATCGTCGTAATAATTTTCGGTCGCGACCGCTTCGTCGTCGTAGAGTTTAAACATCTCTGGCGAAAGGGGTTGGCTTTCGGTAGGGGTTGGGGTTTCCGTTTTTCGTTCCGCGAGTAAGGCGAACTCTTTTTCGCGTTCTTTAAGTTTTCTTTCGGCTATTATTTCGTTTACCACGCTTGAACCGTATTCCTTGGCGGAAAGTAAAGCGCCGTCGCTTTTACCGTATGCGGCGAGTAGCGGAATATCGTTTTCCACCGTCCAAAGCCCCGCGGTAATACCTTGTTCCAAAGAAAAGTCGCTGTTAAAGGGCAGCGTGGAAGATCTGGGGGTTCTGCCCAGATCTTTTTTTACTACCGTTTTGTCGTCGCCGACGATAAACAGGCGGTATTCGCCTTTTTGCAGCGCGTTAAATCCCACGAGAGATAAAAACACCGTTAAAAGCCCGTTTTCCTTTTCCAGCCGACAGATGCCGCAAGCGGGTTTGTCGCCGAAAGAATAGCCTTCGGCCGTTTGTTTTATAACAAGAATTTTTTTTGAAAACACTTTTTTCACCGCCTTAAACCGAAGTTGTTATCGGGTATTATAAATATATACGCTTTTTTTATATTTAAAATTTGTTTTTTTGCCGAAATATTGCATTTTTTATCGAAAAAATCGTGTCGTAAAAGAGAAAAATTATGCTATCGCGGTACGATCAGTTTACAGATTGTCATAAAAATGTTATAATACATATGATTATAATGGGGTAAGATGAGAAAATTTTTAAGGAGAAGTGTAAAAAAATTATGACGACGAACAAAAAACTTTTGGATTTCGTTAAAGAAGCGCAGGAACTTTGCGCACCTGATAAGGTCGTCTGGATTGACGGTAGCAAAGCGCAACTAGACGCCTTAAAGCAACAGGCTGTCGAAGAAAAAATCCTTATAAAACTCAATCAGGAAAAATTGCCCGATTGTTATCTTCACCGCACTTCGGTAAACGACGTCGCAAGGGTGGAAGGCAGGACTTTTATCTGTTCTAAAAATAAAGCCGATTCCGCACCTATAAACAACTGGATGGAAACGAACGAGGCGTATAAACTCTTAAAAGGTTTATTTAAGGACGTTATGAAAGGCAGAACGATGTACGTTATTCCGTACTCGATGGGTGCTGTCGGCAGTAAGTTCTCTAAAATCGGTATCGAAATCACCGATTCTATATACGTCGTTCTTAATATGGCCATTATGACGCGTGTGGGGCAAAAGGTTCTGGACGCGCTGGGCGACGGGGACTTTATAAAGGGCTGGCACTCTTACGCCGAACTTTCCGAAGAAAAGAGATATATCTGCCACTTTCCAGAAGACAATACCATTATGTCGATAAATTCCAACTACGGCGGCAACGTGCTTTTGGGTAAAAAGTGCTTTGCACTCCGTATCGCGTCTTACCTTGGCAAAACCGAAGGCTGGATGGCGGAACATATGCTTATTTTGGGTATCGAAAACCCGAAAGGCGAGATAAAGTACGTGGCGGCGGCTTTCCCGTCGGCTTGCGGCAAGACCAACCTTGCTATGATAATACCGCCTGAAATCTATAAGAAGAAAGGCTATAAATGCTGGTGCGTGGGCGACGATATCGCTTGGATAAGAGTGGGCGAAGACGGAAGACTGTGGGCGGTAAACCCCGAAAACGGTTTCTTCGGCGTAGCCCCTGGGACGAGTATGAAATCCAACCCCAACGCGCTGTTATCCACTAAAAAGGGTACGATATTCACTAACGTCGTGGAAAATCTGGACGACGAGACCGTTTGGTGGGAAGGTTTGGATAAGAATCCGCCTAAAAACGCTATCGACTGGAAAGGAAATCCTTGGAACGGCGATATGAAAGACGCTGACGGCAAGCCGATTAAAGGCGCGCACCCGAACAGCAGATTTACCGCGCCTACCGTCAACTGTCCGTGTCTTTCCGACCAGTTCGAAAATCCGGACGGCGTGCCGCTTTCCGCAATTATCTTCGGAGGAAGACGTGCTAAAACCGCACCGCTCGTTTATCAGAGTAAAGACTGGAATAACGGCGTGTTCGTAGGTTCTATAATGGCAAGCGAAACGACGGCGGCGGCGACCGGCGCAGTCGGCGTCGTAAGGCGCGATCCTATGGCTATGCGCCCGTTCGTCGGCTATAATATGGGCGACTACTTTAAACACTGGATTGGAATGGGCGATAAGATTAAGAATAAACCCAAGATTTTCAACGTCAACTGGTTCAGAACGGATGAAAACGGCAACTTTATCTGGCCGGGGTTCGGCGACAATATGCGCGTTCTCGATTGGATACTTGCTCGTTGCGAAGATAAGGTGGACGCTAAAGAAACGCCTATCGGCTACGTTCCTTACGCAAAGGATATCAATATCGACGGGCTTGACGGCATCACCGAAAAGACTATCGAAGACCTTTTGACCGTAGATAAAGAAAACTGGACGAAGGAAACGGAAGGTATCGAAACTTTCTACGGCGAATTAGGTAGCCGAGTTCCGAAAGAACTTTACGACGAACTCGCTAAATTAAAAGCGAATTTGAAATAAGTTGATAGTAAAATTACGCCCGCCGCGACAAAAAGTGTCGTGGCGGGCGTTTTGTTTTTAAATAGGTATAAAAAATTTTCAAAAGGGGTAAAACAGGATTATCAAAACCGAAAAGGAGATTTTTTATGGGCAAAAATATGCTTACCACGAAAGAGGCGACGCTACTTTCCGATCTTTTGATCTACGAAGAAAGCGCGTGTAAAAAAGCGAGACTTTACGCCAGAACGCTGACAGACAAAACGCTTGCAAGTAAATTCAATAAACTTGCCGATCATCACGAAAAGCGCTTTAACGCGCTGTTCGATTTATTGTAAGGGGGAAATTATGGATTATATGAAAGAGATAACCTTAAACGAAAAGGACAGTTTACAAGATATGTTAAACCTTGAAAAGAATATCGCCAAAGTGTATTCTACGGTGATGACCGAAGGGGTAAGTAACGGGTTCAGAACGACGGTTAAAAACCACTGGAACGAAACGGTAGAAGACCAAGCGGACGTGTATTTTATGATGACGGATAAGGGATACGCGAAGGTGGAATCCGCGCCCGAAACGACTTTATCGGAAGAGAGAAACAAGTTTTCAAAAGTTAAAAGCGGGCTTTCGTAAATTACTGTGTCATTGCGAGCCTACGCAGTAGGCGCGGCAATCTGCGAGATTGCTTCGTTTGCCCGTCGTTGCTTGTCAAACTCGCAATGACAAAAAGGATTTAAAACAATTATATCGGCGCAAGCAAAATTGCTTGCGCCGATAGTGTTTTTAAGTCTAATTATTTATTTTCCGCGGGAGTTTCTGGCGTGTTGTTCGCAGCCTTTTTCTTTTCCAGATATTTAATAAGGAATACAGCGCCAACGAATAAGCCGAGTGCCACTACCCACATAATTACGCCGCCGAGAACGGCACTTAAATCTGCGTATATCAGCGCGCCGCCGATAATATAAGATATAAACGCGATAACCGCGACGAGAGAAGCGTAGGGGAGTTGCGTTTTAACGTGGTCAACGTGGTTGCAGTTTCCGCCTGCGGAAGCAAGTATCGTAGTGTCGGAAATGGGCGAAACGTGGTCGCCGAACACAGCGCCGCCAAGCGTTGCCGAGACGGTAAGCACGGCAAGAGTGCTGGTGTTTTCACCAAGCAAAGTCGTGGCAATGCCAATCAAGATAGCGAACGTGCCCCAAGAAGTTCCCGTTGCAAATGATATTACGCAAGCAAGCAGGAAGAATATTGCGGGGAACAGCCATTGTACGGAAAGTCCCGCGACGTTTTCGTTAACGAACGCCTTCGCGTCAAGATAACCGCCTTTCGCGCCCATAATGCCGGAAATGGTCCAAGCAAAAACTAAAATCAGTATTGCGGGCGTCATGGACTTAAAGCCTTGAACGATGCTTTCCATTATATCCTTAAAATTAACGACTTTCGCTATCATATAGTAAGCACCGATGACAAATAATGCAAAGGTAGATCCTATTGCAAGCGAAGGTCCTGCGTCGCAACTTGAAAACGCGTCTATAAAATTGTTTCTGCCGTGGAAGAAACCGCCGTTATAAATCATACCGAGAACGCAGA